>CAZABN010000024.1:0-23878 GCA_964483345.1 uncultured Solirubrobacteraceae bacterium | reverse complement strand
GAACTCGTAGTCGGTGTGGCTGACGTTCGCGAAGTTCGCGTAGACGCCGGCCATCATCTCCGGCGAGACCTGGATGTTGACGTGGCGGCCGCCGCCGGCGGGCTCGCTGCTCATCTCGACGCCTCCGGGCACGGGGCTGGCAAGCTCATCGAGGCTAGTATCGCAGCCGTGCAGGTCGTCGTGATCTCGGTCGGGCGGCTGCGTGCCCCGTACATCGACGACGTTGAGCACTACGCGAAGCTGCTGGGCCGCTACACGCGCCTGACGCAGATCGAGCTGCGCGATCCAGGCGCCCGCGACGGCGGCGCCGAGCGCATCGCCGCGCGGCTGCCGCGCGGCGCGCTGGTGTCGCTGCTGGCCGCCGACGGCGAGCAGCTCGACAGCATCGCGTTCGCCCGCTTCATCGAGGCGCGCCGCGACAGCGGCCGCGACCTCGTCTTCGTGATCGGCGGCGCCCACGGGCTCGATCTGGCGGCGGCCGAGCACCGGCTCTCGCTCGGGCCGATGACGCTGCCGCACCAGCTCGCCCGCGTCGTGCTGCTCGAGGCGCTGTTCCGCGCCCACCGCATCATCGCCGGGGAGCCCTACCACCACTGAGTTCACGGCGGCATCCGCGCGCGTGACGCCCTGCCGGGATCGGGCCCGAGGGCATAGGCTGCGGGCATGACGCCGCTGCAGGCTCTCCATGACGCGATCCGCGCCGCCGCGGCGGCCGTCGCGGGCGAGGAGGTTCCCGACGTCAAGCTCGAGGTGCCGCCGCGGGCTGACATGGGGGACTACTCGACCAACGCGCCGCTGATGCTCGCGCCACGGCTGGGCGCGCCGCCGCGCGAGGTGGCGGAGCGGGTCGCCGGCGAGCTGCGCGGGCGGTTGGGCGCGGCGCTCGAGCGCGTCGAGGTCGCCGGCCCCGGCTTCCTCAACCTCCACCTGGGCGACGCCTGGTTCGCCGGCGCGCTCGGCGCGGTGCTCGACGCCGGCGAGCGCTTCGGCGCCGCGACGCTGCCGGCGCCGGTCACGATCGACGTCGAGTTCGTCTCCGCGAACCCGACCGGCCCGCTGCACATCGGGCACGCGCGTCACGCGGCCTACGGCGATGCGCTCTCGCGGATCCTCGCGTTCCGCGGCTACGACGTGACGCGCGAGTACTACATCAACGACCTCGGCAGCCAGGTGCTGAAGCTCGGCGAATCGGTTCGCGCGCTCGCCGCCGGCGAGCCGGTGCCGCCCGACGGCTACCCCGGCGAATACGTCGCCACGCTGGTCGCGCCGGAGCGCGCCCGCGAGCTGGATCTCGAGACGCTCGCCTGGGAGGCCTGCCAGGCCTGCCTCGCGCAGATCCGCGCTTCGCTGGAGCGCTTCGGCGTGCGTTTCGATGTCTGGTTCTCCGAGCGTTCGCTGCACGCCACCGGGGCGGTCGAGCGGGTGCTCGAATCGCTCGCCGTCCGCGGCGAGACGTTCACCGCGGACGGCGCGCTGTGGCTGCGCACGAGCGCCTACAGCGACGACAAGGACCGCGTGCTCGTGCGCTCCAACGGCGAGCACACCTACTTCACCTCGGACATCGCCTACCTGGAGGACAAGCGCGAACGCGGTTATCAGCGCATCGTCTACGTCTGGGGCGCCGACCACCACGGGTACGTCGCGCGGATGAAGGCGGCCTGCGCCGCGCTCGGCGGCGACCCGGACACGCTGGAGATGCTGATCGGGCAGTTCGTGCACCTGATCGGAGTCGAGGGACGCACCGCGATGTCCAAGCGCGAGGGCGAGTACGTCACGCTCGACGAGCTGGTCGACGAGATCGGCGTCGACGCGGCCCGCTTCCTGCTGCTGGCGCGCTCGCACGACACGACCGTCGATCTGGACCTCGACCTGGCGGTCCGCGAGAGCGCCGAGAACCCCGTCTACTACGTGCAGTACGCGCACGCGCGGATCGCCTCGATCCTCGAACGGGCCGGCTCGGATCGCGTCGCGCAGGCGCTCGCGCAGCTCGCGCCGGCCGAGCCGCTGCACCCCTCGGAGCGCGCGCTCGTGCGCTGCCTGCTCGCCTTCCCGCTCGAGCTGGCCGAGGCCGCGGAGCGCCGGGCGCCGCACCGCGTCGCCTCCTACGCGCTCGAGCTCGCCCAGTCCTTCACGGCCTTCTACCGCGACTGCCATGTGCTCGGCGTGACGCCCGCCGCGACCGAGTCGTGGCGGCTGGGTCTCGCGCTTGCGGCGCGCGACACGATCGCCCGCGCGCTGGAGCTGCTCGGCGTCAGCGCGCCGGCGCAGATGTGATCAGTCGTCGAAGCGAGCGAGGTCGGCGTCGAGTCGCGCGCTGTCCGCCGCGCTGAGCGCCGCGCCGCCGGCGCCGGGGGAGGCGCGCCGGTTGCGCCGCCAGCGCGGCAGCAGCAGCGCGACGACCGCGAGCGCCAGCAGCACGGCCGCGACCGGCGCGACGTAGAACACGACGTTGAAGCCGTGGTCCGGCGGCAGCGCGAGCACCGCGACCCCATACTGCGCGACGAGCTGGGCCCGGATCTCGCCGGCGCTGTCACCGCGGTCGACGAGTCGCTGGATGAAGGCCTTCTCCCGCTGCGCCGCCACCGAGTCGGCCTCCACCAGCGGGATGCCGCAGGTCACGCACATCACCTGCTGCTCGATCGTGACCAGCGAGGTGCGCTGCGTCACCGCGCCGGCGGGCGCCGCCGCGAAGGCGAGCGCCAGCGACAGTGCCGCGACGATCCCCGCGGCGCGTCTCACGCGCGCGCCGCCGCGTCGATCCAGTGCGTCAGCCACGACTGCTGGGTGATCTCGCCGCGCGAGATGGCGACGACCTGCAGCCGGCGGTTCAGCACGAAGGTCTCCGGCAGCGCGTCGGTGCCGTAGGCCGCCGCGAAGGACCCGTCGATGTCGCGCAGGTTGGGATAGCTGAGCGAGTGGGTGGCGACGAACTGCTGCGCGTCGCCGCTGAGGTCCTTGTAGTCGATCCCCACCACGGTCCCGTCGCCGCTGGCCGCGAGCTGGCGCTCGGCGTGCTCGATCAGCGCCGATTCGGCGGTGCAGGTGGAGCACCACGACGCCCAGAAGTTCAGCACCACAACCTTGCCACGCCAGTGGGCGAGCGACGCCTGCGCGCCGCCGGCGCGGTCGAGGGCCGGCAGCAGGCGCGTGGTCTGCGGCGCCGCGGGGTGGCGCCCGGCGGCGAGCGCCTCGTCGAGCGCGCGGCTCGCGCCCTGCTGCGTGAGCCCGTAGACGAGCACGGCGATGACCGCCGCGGCGGCGACGATGACGATCCCTGGCCCGAGCTTGCGTCGCACCCGTCAAACCCTAGACCGATACGATCCCGTGCGATCCGGCGGGATTAGTTCATCGGTAGAACGCGAGCTTCCCAAGCTCGAGAGACGGGTTCGATTCCCGTATCCCGCTCTCGCTGAGGAGCGCGGCGTGGAGTGGAGGGGCGCGCGCTCGGGTGACCTGTGGGGCGGCATCCGAACCCGCAGGCTGGACGCGGGCGCGGAGGCGAGAGGCGGTCCGGAGCGTCGGCTACATTCGCGACGATCGTGGCGAGCGGACCGATGCAGCCGGATGACGGGACCCAGACGGTCCTGGCGCGTGCGGTGAGTCGCCGTCGGGCGTTGCTGGCGCTGGAGTTCCCATCGATGCTCGACTTCGACGACCCGGCGCTCGAGTGGCGCAGGCTCTTCTCCGAGCTCTTCGGGACCTTCCTGCTGGTGCTGGTGGGGGCGGGCGCAGGCGTCGTCGGCGCTGTCAGCCACGGCATGATCAGCCGCGCGGCGGCGGTCACCGCTCCGGGCCTGACGGTGATCGCGATCATCCTGTTCATGGGTGCGGTGTCGGGCGCCCATCTGAATCCGGTCGTCACGATCGCGTTCACGTTGAGGCGCGACTTCCCTTGGCGTCGCGTCCCCGGCTACGTGCTGGTCCAGTTGCTCGGCGCGACGCTTGCGTGCCTGTTCCTGCGCGTCGTTTTCGGCAAGGTCGGGATGCTCGGCGCGACCGAACCGGGGGCACACCTACACGACTGGCAGGCGATGCTGATCGAGCTTGTGCTGACCGCGGGGCTCGTCAGCACGATCCTCGGGACGGCCTCGCGGGCCCAGAACGTCGGTGCGCTCTCGGCGCTCGGCGTCGGCGCGTACATCATCCTCGCCGGCTTGTGGTCGAGCCCGGTGAGCAGCGCATCGATGAACCCCGCGCGGTCGTTCGCACCAGACCTCGTGATCGGCGATTTCGGGCATTTCTGGGTGTACATCGTCGGGCCGCTCGTCGGCGCGCTGATCGCCGTCGCCTTCGCGTGGGTCCTGCGCGGCCCCGGCGGAGACCCGGGCGGTCTGGCCGCCGCGCGCGGCATGCTCAGCCCCGCGGACCTCGACCCGGCGCACACCTCCGCCGACTCGCAGTCGCACCCTTCGAGCTGATCAGCGCCTAAGTGCCTCCGGTCAGACCGCCGCGGCGTCGAATCGAAACGCCCGGCACGATCTCTGGCATCATCGGTCGATGGCGAAATCCAAGGCAAAGCCGATCGCGAGCAGTCCTGTCGGCAAGATCGAGTGGCGCGACGACGTCGCCGAGCACGACTACGCGGCCGCCGAGGCGTACCTGTCGATCAAGCTCGAGCGGCCGGCTGTCGCCAAGGTGATCGGGCGACTGCGCAAAGCGCCGCTGACGACGCGGCGCGCGAACGACATCCTCCGCGCGGCCGGACTGACGCCCGCGCCCCTGGACGATCCGGGTGTCATGAAGGACCTGATCAAGGTGATCGAGCGCATTCGTCTCAGCCCGGTGCTCGTGATCAGTGACGAGACGGGCGCCGACATCGCCGACGGCTATCACCGCGTCTCGCTCGTCTACCGCATCGACCCCTACGGACCCGTCCCGCTGAAACTCGCCTGACGCAGTCCAGGCTCACGCTGGGTCGCGTGTCGCGATCGGGGTGCCCGCGCACGCCAATCTGGCGTCTGCGGCCTTCGGCGGCGACAATCGCCGCGTGAGAGACGATCTGACCCCGCTGCCGCTTCCGGAGCCGGCGCTATCGGAGGGCGGCCTGGTGCTTCGCGCGTGGGACGAGCAGGACGTCCGCGTCGTGCTGGCTGCGGGGCTCGACGAGCTCATCTCGCGCTACCGCTACTCGCTGCCGCGAACCGCGGATGCGGCGCGGAGCTGGATCGCGGCGACGCGGGCACAGCGCCTGGGCGGGGAGCGCTTGGAGCTCGCGATCACCGAGCGCGGCACGCCCGTCGGCTCGGTCGCGCTGGCCGAGATCGCCCACGGCAACGCGATGGTCCGCTACTGGCTGTTGCCGCAGGCCCGGGGGTGCGGTCTGGCCACCGGCGCGGTTCGGCTGCTCGCCGGCTGGGCCTTCTCGACGCTGGGCCTCGGGCGCTTGGCAGCGCTCGTCGAGCTCGAGAACCGCGCGTCAGCGGCGGTGCTGGAGCGCTGCGGGTTCGTCGAGGAAGGTCGGCTGCGTCGACACACGACCGGCCGCGACGGCGAGCGGGTCGACACCTTGCTCTTCGGGCTCCTGCCGGAGGACCTCGGCGCTTGACGCCCGGACGGCTGAGGCTCAGCTGACCTGGGTGATCAGCTGCTGAACCGTCGCCAGGGTCGGCACGGCGCTCAGGTTGGGATCCTCGTTGCGGTCGTAGAAGACGGATCCGCCCGCGCCGCTGACGATGATCGCCGGGGTTCCGTTGACGCCGGCTGCGTGCGCCGCCAGCGTGTCCGCGGTCACCTCGTTGCTCAGCGTCTGATCGTTCATCCCGGCCTGCCAGGCGATCAGGTTGAGGCCCGGCACCTGCTTCGCGAGATCCTGGAGGTAGCCGGGGGTGATGTAGGACACGTCCTCGTCGTTCGCCGGCTGCTCCTCGAACGCCAGCAGGATGTAGTACCAGGCGCGGTGCTGCATCCCGGCCGACCGGATCGCGACCTGCGTGTCTGGGTACTCCGCGGCGTTGGCAAAGCCGCTGGCGGTCTCGAAGCCGCGGAACACGAGTTTTGCGTGACCGGTGCGAACCTCGTCCGCGATCACCTGGCTCTCCGAGCTCAGGGCGAAGTCGCGGCACACCGGGCAGACGATGTCCGCGTATTCGGTGATCGTGACCGGCGCCCTCGGGTTGCCGAGCGTGTTGCCGGACTCCGGGATGCCGCCGATCAGGCGTTCGACCGACTCGATCGAGGATCGTTTGGCCGCCGGCGTCGGGCTGCCGCCGCCTGAGTTCGCCACGATCACCACGACCAGCGCCACCACCACCGTGGCGGCGAGGCCGCCGAGCCAGGTCAGTCGCCGCCGCCGTGTCTGGACGGCGCTGAGTCTCTGTTGCTTGGCTTCACGTGCGGCGCGTGCCGCAGCCTTCTGTTCGGCCCGATTGGCCATTGCGCGCTATTACCTTTCCATCCGAGTGTATCGGCGGAGCTCTGCGCAAACTGAGCGCGCAGCAGAGGATTGCGGGGTTCTACGTCCGCTCCGAGGACGGCTCCCCGCGACGCCGTCGCTGAGCCGTGTGGCGGCGGCACTATGATCGTCGGGCATGGTCCTTCGATCGAGGCCGCGGGGGCGGCGTGCGGCGGTTGGCGCGCTGATCGTCGTGATCGTGCTGGCCTGCGGTGTGGACGCGGCGCTCGCCGCCCACCGCGCCGTCACCCGGTCCGACGCGCTCGCGATCGCCACGGCGATCAACGTCCGTCAAGGCGACGTACCGAAGCTCAAGCAGCAGAGCAACCCGATCACGGCGACGGAGGTGCGCCAGCAGACGCAGCTGACCGGGTGCGTTGGTGGCGTGCCGACGAGCGACGCGTTCGCAAACACCCAGTCCCCGAACTTCGCCAGTTTGTCGGGTACGTCCGTCACGCTGAACTCGGGCACGGAGATCCTTCCCTCAGCGGCCCTGGTCGCCAAGGACTTCGCGGCGGTCACCGGCCCGCGCGGGCTTCCGTGCCTGTTGGCCGATCTGCGCACCGAACTGGTCGGCAAGCCGGCGAAGGACGAGACGGTGAAGAGCTACGCCTCGCACCTGACGGCGGACGTGTCCGGTGCCGACGATGCCTTCGCAGACCGCTTCGCGGTCATCATCACCGTGACGCACAAGACGACCACGCTGATCCTGCCTTTGTACGTCGACCTGGTCGGCTTCACCTACGGCCAGGCCGAGGTCAGTCTGAGCGTCGAGTCGGTCGGCGCCAAGCCGTCCACGGCGCTCGAGCATCGGCTCGTAGCGCTGCTGGTGGCGCGCGCCCACAGCGCGATCGGCTGACCGCGGGGACGCCTGCCGCGGCCCGGACGCGGCCGCGCGTCGCCGCATGGCGCCGTGGAGCGCCGGCGGAGTACGCTGATCGTGAAGCGCGTTCGCCATGAGCCTCCTCGTCTTCCTGATCCTGCTCGCGGTCGCCGGTCTGGTGGTCGGTGCGCTCGCGCGCCTGCTGGTTCCCGGCCCCGATCCGATGGGCGTCGGCACGACGATCCTGGTCGGCCTGGTCGGGTCGTTCGGCGCCGGCCTGTTCTCGTGGTACGTGCTGCACCGCCACGGTGCCGGCCTGATCCTGTCGGTGCTCTTCTCGATGCTGATCGTGTACGCGCTGCGCCGAACGGGCAACCGCTCCGGCCGCTGAGGCGCGGTCCAGGGCGTCCGCCTGCACCCGGCCGACGAATCGCGATCCACTGAGGCGATGGGCGCCTTCGCTACCGTCCGTGTGGCAGCTCACGCCCTTCCACGATGAGATGGAGAACATATGGCAGACACGCTCGCCGGCCGTCCTGAGCAGATCATCGCCGGCAAGAACCACGCGCATCTGGCAATCCCCCGCCGCGACGGCACGGTCCAGACGGTGATCGTCTGGGCGCATCCCGAGGACGGCAGGATCACGGTCAACAGCGCCGAGGGGCGTGGCTGGCCGGCGAATCTTCGCCGCGCGGGCACGGCGACGGTGACGGTGATGGCCGACGGGGATCCCCATGAGTGGGTGTCCGTGACGGGACGGCTGGTGACGGACACGCACGACGGCGCGCTCGAGCACATCAACGCGCTGGCGAAGAAGTACATCGACGCCGACGAGTACCCCTACCTGGCGCCCGGTGAGCAGCGGATCAAGTTCGCGCTGGAGCCGGAGCGGGTCCACTACAACCCGCCCACCTAGCGGTGGCGTGCGGCGTCCCATGGGGCGCCTGTGATCGGCGCGCCTGCGCGGCGGACGCGACCGTGGCCCCATGCGAGGCGGCTTGCGATACTTTCGCGCAGCGATGACTCCTCCCCGCAAGCGACAGGTCAGGCTGGTCGTTTCGCTGACCCTGGCGGTGCTGCTCGCGAGCGGCCTGATCTACACGAGCTTCTCCGCCGCGGATCCGGCGCTGACGCCGAGCCAGCTGCTCCGCCAGGGCAAGGCGGGGAGCGACATCCAGCTGACCGGCACGGTCGTCAAGCACTCGGTGCACGACCTCGCGAGCGGCGCGGTCGATTTCGCGCTTGCGGACCGCACCGGCGGGGGGCCGACGGTCGAGGTCGATTACAGCGGCAGCGTGCCGCCGACCTTCGAGGTCGGGCGCGAGCTGATCGTCACCGGCGAGCTGCGCGGGCGCACCTTCGTCGCCCAGCCCAGTTCGATGGTTACGAAGTGCCCCTCGAAGTACAGCGCGGCGCCGAGCTCGACGTGAGCGGGAAGGCCGGCTGATGGCGTTCGCCGGGCGCGTCGCGCTCGTGCTCGCGTTGGCGGTCTCCCTGTACGGCATCACGGCCGCGCTGTACGGGGCGCGCCGCGGCCGGCGTGACTGGGTCGACTCGGGCCGGCACTCCATCTACTGCCTGGCCGCGATCCTGACCGTGGCGATGGTGATCCTCGAGGTCGCCTTCATCCGCAACGACTTCTCCTACAACACGGTCGCAAACACCTCGAGCACGACGACGCCGCTGCTCTACCGCGCCGCGGCGATGTGGTCGTCGCAGGAGGGATCGCTGTTGCTGTGGGTGTGGCTGCTCTCGGTCTGGGCGAGCGTGGCGACCTTCATCACGCGCAACCGCCTGCGCGACATCGTGCCCTACGCGAGCAGCGTGCTGCTCGGTTTCGGGGCCTTCTTCACGACCCTGCTGGTGTTCTTCGACTCGCCCTTCAACCAGACGCACCCGGCGCCGACCAACGGCGCCGGCCTCGACCCGCTGCTGCGCAACCCGAGCATGCTGATCCACCCGCCGATGCTCTACTCGGGCTACACCTTCTTCACGATTCCCTTCGCGTTCGCCGTCGGCGCGCTGGTCGTCCGGCGCGTCGACGCCGACTGGATTCGCGTCACCCGCCGCTTCGCGCTCGCGTCGTGGCTGTTCCTGGGGATCGGGATCGTGCTCGGCGCGCGCTGGTCCTACTACGAACTCGGCTGGGGCGGCTACTGGGGATGGGACCCGGTCGAGAACGCGGCGCTGATGCCGTGGCTGATCAGCACCGCGTTCCTGCACTCGGTGATGATCCAGGAGAAGCGCGGGATGCTGAAGATCTGGAACGCATCGCTCGTGCTCGGGGCGAGCACGCTCGCGATCGTCGGAACCTTCCTCGTGCGCTCCGGCGTGCTCAACTCGATCCACGCGTTCGGCGCCTCGACGCTCGGGATCCCTTTCGTGGCGCTGATCACCGCGATGACCGGGGGCTCGATCTATCTCGTGGTCAGCCGCCGTGAGGTGCTGCGCAGCGAGCACACGCTCGACTCGCTGTTCTCGCGCGAGGCCGCATTCCTGCTGAATAACGTGGTGCTGGTGGGCCTGTGCTTCGTGATCTTCTGGGGCACCTTCTTCCCGCTGATCTCGAAGGCGGTCACGGGGACCTCGGCGGCGGTCGGGCCACCGTGGTTCGACCGCTACACCGTGCCGCTCGCGCTGATCCTCGTGCTTCTGAGCGGAATCGGCCCGGCGATCGCGTGGCGGCGGGCGACGCTCGCCAACGCGCGTCGCAACTTCCTGTTGCCGCTCGGCGCCGCTGCGGCGATGGCGGTCGGCGCCTACACGGTGGTGCCGATCGGCTCTTCGCCCGGCGTGGTGCTGCTGTTCTGCGCGGCGATGTTCGTGTTCGCCAGCGTCGGCCAGGAGTTCTGGCGCGGGTGGCGGGCGCGGCGCGCCACCTCGCGCGACTCGCCGCCGCAGGCGCTGCTCTCGATGGTGCGCCGCAACCGCCGCCGCTACGGGGGCTACATCGTCCACGTTGGAATCGCCGTGCTGTTCATCGGCGTTGCGGCGTCCGCCACCTTCGAGCACGAGCAGACGCTCAGCCTGCAGGTCGGCCAGTCCGCGCGGGTCGGCGCCTACACGATGAAGTACATGCGCGCGACCGGGTCGGTCGTGACGGACCCCAACAACACCGGCGCGACGATGACCCTGGGTGCTGTTCTGCGCGTCACGCGAGGCGGGCACTACGTCGGCACGCTGCGTCCGAGCGCGGGCTACTACCCGGCGTCGCCGATCGTGCCGGGGCTCGTCGTCGCCAGCCTGATCTCCGGCGACGCGGTCGATCAGATCGGGCTGCAATCCAGCTGGCGGCGCGACCTGTGGGCGGCGATCAAGCCGCTCGGCACGACGCTGGCGGCCAACGGCACGCAGTTGCCGGAGGAGTCGCTGGTCAACAGGGCTGACGGGCTGATCCCGACGAGCGAATCCGGCGTCGACCAGCTGAAGCTCGCCTATTACCTGCTGCGCGCGATCGTCGGGCACTACGTCGCCTACCCGCCGGCGGCCTCGTTCACGCTGATCGCCTCGCCGCTGGTGATGTGGATCTGGGTCGGCGGGCTGATCGTGTTCCTCGGTGGCCTGACTGCGATCTGGCCGGCTCCGTCAGGTGTGCGCGATCGCGTGCGGGCGCGCTATCTCGCGCGTGTCGGGCGGGAGCTGGGTCGCGCCTAGGTCCGCCTGGCCAGGCGCGCAACGATGACAGCGCTGCTCGCCGCGCTGCTGATCGCAGCGCTGCTGACGTTCGTCCTTTGGGCGCTGAGCGCGCCGTTTCGTGCGCGTGGCGGCGACGCCACGCCGCCGGCCTCGGACGCGCGCCGCGCGCTCGAGAGCGCCAAGCAGGCGAAGTACTCGGAGATCCGCGACAACGAGACCGACTACCGCACCGGGAAGCTCTCCGACGAGGACTACCGGACGCTCGACCGTCAGCTGCGCGGCGAGGCGGTCGAGATCCTGCGCGCGATCGACGAGCTCGATGCCCTGGAATCGTCCACGGGCGATTAGTAGACTGACGGCATGCAGGCGATCTTCTCAACGCTGCAGGTCGTAATCTGCGTGATCCTGGTGCTGCTGATCCTGATGCACTCGGGCAAGGATTCGGGCCTGTCCGGTGCGTTCGGCGTGGGAACCGGCGCGGGTCCGCTCGGTGGCGGATCGCTGGTCGAGCGCAACCTGAACCGCTGGACGATCTTCTTCGCGATCCTGTTCGTGGCGAACACGATCCTGCTGCTGAAACACCCCTGGGGCGGATCAGGCTGAGCCGCCGCTGACGCGAAAGGCGCCGGCCCGCAGGGCTGGGCAGAGCACGCCCTTCGCGAAGCGCCGCCCGTAGAGGTCCGTGTCGCTGACCAGCCGCTGCGCGGCGGTGAGCTGCTCGGTTGCCGCGAGGATGCGCAGCGCCGAGTCGGTGAAGCGCACGTCGTGCAACGGGCGACCGATCACGCCGTCTTCGATCAGGAACGTTCCGTCCCGGGTCATCCCGGTCAGGAGCGCGCGGCGCGGCTCCACCGTGTTGACGTACCACAGGCGCGTCACGAAAAGCCCGCGCTCGATCGGCGCGCAGAGCTCCGCGAGCGTGGCCGCGTCGCCGCCCGCCAGCACGAGATTGGTCGGCTCGGGACCGTCCGGGCTGCCACCCGGCGCGAGTGCGTGCCCGGTCGAGCGGGTGTCCGCGAGCGCCGCCGAGCGTGTGTCGTGTACCACCGCGCGGGCGATCCCCTGCTCGATCAGCGCCAACGGGCGCTTCGGGACGCCCTCGGCGTCGAAGCTGCGGGGCAGGGTGCCCGGCCCGCGGGTCGAGTCGGCGAGGCTGATGCAAGGTGCGGCGACCGGCATGCCGATCGCCCCGCACAGCGCGCCTCGCAGCTCGGCGTGGGCGAGGCCGTTGAAAGCGAGCGCGCCCAGGAAGTCGAGCAGCGTGGCGACGGCGGCGTGGTCGAGGACGACGGGGTACTCGCCGGGCTCGAGCCTCTGGCGCTCGTCTGCGCTCACCCGCGCCGCGGCGGCGGCGGCGAGGGCGGCGGCATCGATCGCGCCGGCCGCCACGGCTGTGGAGGCTGCGTAACCGCTGCGGCCGTCGTGATCGCGCGCGATCACGGTCATCCCGGCGTCGGTCACCGCGTCGGTGACCTCGATGCCGGTGCTCGAGGCGATCGCCATCGTGACCTCGCCGGCGGTCCAGATCCCAAACGCTTCGAGCCCGCGATCGCGACAGCCGGCGAACGCCGCGGCCAGGGCGGAGCCGGCGACTGCCGCCTCGAGTGAGGCGGTTGCCCGGTCGTAGCCATCGTGGGTCGGGGTCGGCTGCGGTTGCGGCAGGCCTGGATAGGCTCCGGTCCCGCTGCGCGCGGCGGCTGCCGCGGCGTCGCGCGCGAGTCGCGCCGCGTCCGCCAGCCCGGGGTCGTCGACCTGGTTCGTCGAGGCAGCGCCGGTGTGACCGTCGAGCACGCACAGCAGCTCGACCGAGGTGTCGTCGATTGCGGTCGCCTGGGTTGCCGCGGAGCAGGCGAACCTCGTGCACAGCGACCGCTCATGCGTCACCGTGGCCTGAGCCTGGTCGCCGGCGAGGTGGGAGAGGGCGCGCCGGGCGAGCGCGAGCTCGCCTTCGACGGTCACCGCAGGACCCCCACCTCGACATCGCGGAAGCGGGCGGGAGCCGTGCCGTGGGAGACGTGGGCGTACTGGCCGGGCTCGCCCTTCCCGCAGTTGAGCAGCCCCCACAGACGCCACGCGGGCGCGCTCGCGACCGCTTCGAGCGAGTTCCAGAACTCGGGCGTGACGCCGGCGTAGGTGGGGTTGCGCAGCAACCGGCCGAGTTTCCCGTCGCGGATCTCGCGTGCGATCTCGGTGCCGAACTGGAAGTGCAGCCGTCGATCGTCGATCGACCACGAGCGGTTGGTCTCCATGTAGACGCCGCTGGGGACCTCCGCGATCAACTGCTCGAGCGTCCCGGACTCGCCGGGCTCCAGCGACACGTTGGTCATCCGCACGATCGGCTGGCGCGCAAAGCCGTCGGCGCGGGCTGCTCCGCCCGACGGCGCGCCGATCGCGGCGGCCGACTGACGGTCGGACAAGGTGGCGCGCAGGACGCCGTCCTCGATCAGCATCGTGCGCTGCGCCGTGACGCCCTCGTCGTCCCAGCCGAAGGAGCCCAGGCCGCCCGGGAGCGTCGCATCCGCGCTGATCGCGAGCAGCGGCGAGCCGTAGCGCAGCGTGCCGACGTCGGCCGGCGACACCCAGCTCGCGCCGGCGTAGGAGGCCTCGCCCAGCAGGATTCGGTCGAGCTCCAGCGCGTGGCCGATCGACTCGTGGATCTGCAGCGCCAGCTGCTCGTCACCCAGCACCAGTGTCGTGCGCCCGCTTGGGCATCGGGGCGCGTTCAGCAACGCGAGCGCCTCCTCGGCGATGCGCGGAGCGTGGGCGGGCAGGTCGAGTGCGAGCAGGTGCTCGTGCCCGGCCAAAGCGACGGAGCCGCCATGCCCCGCCGGGTAGGAGCGCTGCTGTAGCTCGCCGTCCGCGGCGGCGTGGACGCTGATCCCGCCCCCGCATTCGGTTCGCTCCTGGGTGAACGCGGCGCCGTCGCTGGACGCGAAGGCCACGACCGTGCGCACGGCGAGCGATTCGGCGACGCCGCGAACGATGCGCGGATCGCCGCGCAGCAGCGCCTCGGCCTCGAGCAGCAGCTCGAGGCGCTCGCTCAGCGAGAGCGTGAACGGGTCGATCTCGCACACGCTCGCCCAGTGCCCGTGGGCAGGCGGCACGGGTGCGAGCTGGGTCCGCGACCGCGACGCCGGCAGCGCGCGCGCGACCGCCACGGCGCGCGCGAGCGCCAGCTCGAGCCCGGTCTTGGTGGCCTCGCGCGTGGCGGCGAAGCCAAAGCCGCAGCCGGCGACCGCCACGCGGATGCCGACGCCCTGCTCGGTGGTGCACTCGATCCCGTCCACGCAGCCGCCGCTGACGCGCAGCTGCTCGGAGGTCCGCTCGACCCAGCGCGCCTCCACGTACTCGCAGCCAGCAGGTGGGCTGGCTGCGAGCTCGCGCAGAAGCGTCAGTGGCGTCAGCCGCTCGCTCCGCTGGCCGGGGTGACGCCGAGCAGGTCGATGATGAAGATCAGCGTGGCGTTCGCCGGGATGCTCGGTGCCTGGCCGGCGGCGCCATAGGCCAGCGAGGGCGGGATGATCAGCTCACGCCGACCCCCGACGCGCATGCCGACGATGCCCTTGTTCCACCCCTGGATGACCGGAGCGGTGCCCAGGGGCCCGGGAACGGTGTAGGTCTGCTTGCGGTTCCACGAGGCGTCGAAGATCTTGCCGTTGCTGTAGAGCGCGCCGACGTAGTTGACCGTGACCGTGTCGCCCACAGCCGCGACCGCCCCGGTGCCCTTGATCAGGTCGGTGCTCGTGAGTGTGGTGGGCGGCTTCCCGGACGGGACCGTGATCTTCGGCTCGGTGGCCAGCGGACCGGAAGTCGGCGTGGTGACCGGCGCCGCCGCGGTGGTGCTGCTGGCTGTCGTCGACGTCGCCGAGTAGGTGAGCGTCTGCGACTGGGAGGGCGGAAGCTGCAGGTGGGCGGTGTCGGAGTTGTTCGTGGAGGAGCCGCAGCCGGCGATCACGCCGGCGGCGAGCACGGAGCAGATGACGAGGTATCGGGATGGCATGGCCGTCAGGCTATAGGTTCGGGCGGCGCCACGACGCCGAAGCCAGGCTGCCAACTCCACCGGCTCGCCCGCGGCGACGGCCGCTAGGATGCGGCCGTGAGCGTGGTGGTGGGAGTTGAGACCGCGCGGGACGTGCGCCGCTGGCGGCCCGTGGCGGCTTACGCGATGCTCGCTGCGGCGACGCAGCTGCTGTGGCTGACCTTCGCGCCGCTGACGACGGCGAGCGCTCACCACTACCACGTGTCCGAGACGGCGATCGGCTGGCTGGCCGAGATCTTCCCGCTGTTCTACGTCGTGCTCGCGATACCGGCGGGACGACTGCTCGACCGCTCCTTTCATCGCTGGCTGGCTGTCGGCGCGATGCTGACGGCGCTCGGCGGGCTCGCCCGGCTGGTTGCGCCCGACTTCGCCTGGGCGCTGCTCGGCCAGCTGCTGGTCGCGGTCGGCCAGCCGCTCGTGCTCAACGCCGTGACGAAGGTTGCGAGCGAACACCTGCCGCCGCGGCTGCGCCCGCACGGGATCGCGGTCGGTTCGGCCGGCATCTTCCTGGGGATGCTGCTGGCGCTGACGCTCGGCACGCTGTTCGGCGGCGCCCACCTGGCCGCGCTGCTGCAGCTGGAGGCAGCCTTCGCGGTGATCGCCGCCGGCGCCCTGCTGTTCGAGATGCGCCACCACGGCCGAAGCGATGCGGAGCCCGATGTGGCGCTCGGAATCGTCGCGCTGCGGGAGGTCTGGTCCGATCGCAACGTCCGCGTGCTCAGCGGCCTGCTGTTCCTCGGCTTTGGCGCCTTCGTCGCGCTGACGACATGGTTGCAGGCGCTGCTACACAACTACCGCATCTCGTCGACCACCGCCGGGGGCCTGCTCGTGGCGATGGTGCTCGCCGGCGCGCTCGGCGCCGCCGTGCTGCCGCCGCTGGTGGTCAGCCGCAAAGCCGAGCGGAGCATGGTCGCGGGCGCCGTGACCGTCACGGTCACGGGCGCTGCGCTGCTCGCGATCCAGCACGTCGTGGCGATCGACGCGATCGTGCTGGTGGCGATCGGGTTGCTGCTGCTCACGCTCCTGCCGGTGATCCTCGAGCTGAGCGAGCGCCGCGCCGGCGCCAGCGCCGGGACCGTCACCGCACTGCTGTGGCTCGCGGGCAACGCCGGCGGCCTGGTGGTCGCCCTGCTTGTCGCGGTGCTGGTGCATCACCCGACGCCCGCGTTCCTCGCGCTGGCCCTGGTCGCGCTGTGCGCCGCGCCGCTCGTGCTCGCGCTCTCAACCGACTAGCTAGTGGGCAGCCATCTGACCACCGCCTGGTGAGGGATTGGCGGCGCAGCCGTCCGCGCAGCATGATTGGATAACGGCCATGGAGCAGCAGGCGGCAGCGGACACGGAGTCCGAAGCGGCGGGGAACCGAGCGGACGAGCAGCAGGCTCGCGAGCGTGAGGCGCTGCGGCGTCGAGTGCGCGAGTCGCTGTTGCGCTGTCCGGGCGTCGATCCCTCGCGACCCACCTAGCGCACACCGCGCGGCCGGGTGGCTTCGGGAGCACGTGCGGCGGGCTTCCCGAGCCCCACGCGAGGCCGCGGCCGCGGGCAAATTGCGCCGCGCGGCGGCTCCGGGCTTGGAACTGCGGAGGGCGAGCCGCAGACCCGCTATAAACCGGGGTACACGTTCTCGTGCTCCGCATGCGCAACCTCCCGCTCGACAGCCCACTCGGTGACCAGCAGCTTCGCGGCTCGCGCACCGACCTGCTGCGGGCCTCGCCGCCGATGTTCCGCAGCGCCTGGCTGGACCGGCTGTCGCGTGTGCATCCGGTGGTGCCGCCGCTGATCTTCGGACCGGCGATCATCGCGCTCGCCGTCGTGGCGCTTGGCGGGGAGTCGGTTCCACGCACGCTGCTCGGGGCGCTCGGCGGCTACGTAGCGTGGACCTTCAGCGAGTACTGGATCCATCGCGCGATCTTCCACTTCGAGCCGGAGGACGGCATCGGCGCACGGCTGCACTGGATGGTGCACGGCGTCCATCACGACCATCCGAACGATCCCCTGCGGCTCGTGATGCCACCCGCCGTCTCGGTGCCGCTCGCCGTGCTCTTCCTCGCGGTCTTCGTGGCGATCTTCGGCACACCGCTCGCCTGGGCGGTCGGCGCCGGGTTCCTCGCCGGCTACCTCGCCTACGACATGCTGCACTACGCGCTGCACCACCATCGCCAGCCGCGGACGGCGCTCGAGCGCCGGCTGCGCGAACTGCACATGCGTCACCACTTCGAGGACGAGACGCACGGCTACGGCATCAGTGCGCCGTGGTGGGACATCGTCTTCGGCACCTTCGGTCAGCGCCGCGGCCGCTCCTGACGCCGGTGCGGCGGCCATGACCGCCGGCTGGCGGGCTCGATCGCCGCTGACGCGGCGCGCCCGCTTCTGACGCGGGGCCGGTCGCCCCATGCGCCCTTCACGCGGCGGGTTGCGGTGGTCGTCGGCGTGCGATAAGATGCTTGCCGATAGGCAAGTTTATGATAAGGGACGAAACCACAGAGGCGAGCCAGGAGGACGCGGGCGTCAGGCTGCGGGCGGCGGTCGGACGTCTCGCACGCCGGTTGCGCGAGACGAAAGCCGGCAGCGGGTTGACGCCGACGCAGATCTCGGTCCTCTTCACCGTGGTTCGCCACGGCCCGCTGTCGCTGACCGAGCTGGCGGAGCGTGAGGCGCTCAACCCGACGATGCTCTCGCGCGTGCTGGGCGGCCTGTGCGAGGCGGGCCTCACGCGGCGAACGACCGACACCGCCGACCGTCGCGTGGCGGTGGCCGAGGCGACCGCAGCGGGTAGGCGGTTGCGTGCGCGGATCCAGCACGAACGGAGCGTCGCGCTGGCCGCCCACCTCGCCGCGCTCGACCCCGCCGCCCGAGCGGCGATCCTCGACGCGATACCGGCGCTCGAGATGCTGGCGGAGCGGCTGCGTTGAACGGCTCGCCACGTCACGCCCAGGAGGCGTTGCGCGACACGCGCCGGCGGACCTTCGCGGCGCTCGCGGTGCCCAACTACCGCCGTTACTTCTTCGGCCAGGCGACATCGCTGATCGGCACGTGGATGCAGATGGCGGCGCAGTCGTGGCTCGTGCTCTCGCTGACCGGCTCGGCGACCGCGCTCGGCCTGATCGTCGCTCTGCAGACGCTTCCCGTCCTGCTGCTCGCTCCCTACGGCGGTGTGATCGCCGACCGGGTCGACAAGCGGCGCCTGATGGTCGCGCTGCAGGCGGCGATGGGGGTGCAGGCGTTGATCCTGGGCGTGCTGACGATCACCGGCTCGGTGCGGCTGTGGGAGATCGGCGTGCTCGCCGTGGTGCTCGGCCTCAACAACGCGTTCGAGAACCCGGCGCGCCAGTCCTTCGTGCTGGAGATGGTCGGCGCGGAAACGCTGCGCAACGCCGTCAGCCTCAACTCGGTGCAGGTGAACGTGGCCAGGGCGGTCGGGCCCGCCGTGGCGGGCGTGCTGATCGCCACCGTCGGCACCGGTGAGTGCTTCCTGATCAATGCCGCCAGCTTCGTCGCGGTCGTCGCTTCGCTGGTGTCGATGGAGCGCTCGGCGCTCCACCCGACGCCGCCGGCGCCGCGCGCGTCGGGCCAGCTGCGCGAGGGGCTGCGCTACGCCCGCGCCACACCCGAGATCATCGTTCCGCTGCTGATGATGGCGCTCGTCGGCACGCTCGCCTACGAGTTCCAGGTTTCACTGCCGGTGATGGCGCGCCACGCCCTGCACGCCGGGGCGGAGGGCTATGGCTTCATGACGGCGGCAATGGGCGTCGGTGCGATCCTTGGCGGGCTCGTCGTGGCCGCGCGCGGTCACACCGGACTGCGCCCGGTGACGCTGGCCGTGGCCGCCTTCGCGATCGCCTTGTCGCTGGCCGCACTGGCGCCGACGCTGGCGGTCGAGCTGATCGCGCTGGCGCTGGTCGGGGGCGCGAGCGTGTCGTTCATGTCGAGCGGCAACTCGACGCTCCAGCTCGCGGCCGAGCCGGCGATGCGCGGCCGGGTGATGGCGCTGTGGTTCGTGGCGCTGCAGGGCACGACGCCGATCGGCGGGCCGCTGGTCGGCGTGATCATCAGCCTGGCCGGCGCGCGCGCCGGCCTCGGTGTCGGCGCGCTGGCCTGCGTGTTCGCGGCCGCGATCGGGTTCGGAGCGCGCCGGCGCATGCGCCGGACGAAGGGTCCGCTCGTCGCGGCCCTGCCGGCCGCGGCGGGCCTCGGCTACGGCGCTCGCGGCACGCACAGCTGATCGAGGCGAGGCGCCGCAGCGCCCGCGCGGCCGTGACCGCCGCTACGGCGTCGAAATCTCGATCGCGCCGAAATCGATCAGCGCGGTTCTGTAGATGCAGTCGTACTCAACGATGCTCCCGATGGTCGTCTGCGCGGTCTGGGTCGTGACGTCGGAGCATCCCTTTGCGCCGCGGCTCGCGCGCCAGGCGGTCTTGCGTCCGGCCTGGAGCTCGAGCGCGGGAACCCAGGTCGGGACCGTCAGCGCGATCACGTCACCCGGCGTGACGCGGATCGAGCTGGCCAGCGGGAAGGTCGCGGTCTGGCCGAAATAGGGCTGCAGGCTCACCAGCGGGCTCACGTGCTGGAGCCGGTAGTCGAGGCCCCTGACCTGGCGGATCACCGCGAGCGCGGCCTGCGAGGTGCCGCCCTCGTGGGTGTCGAAGTAGTGGATCTGCGCCGCGGTCGGCGAGCTGAGTGTGACCTCCCAGCCGACGATGCTCCCGGCGGTCCGGACCTTGAACGGCGCCGAGGTGGAACCGACCTGCACCTGCTCGGCCGTCGTGCGCGAGACCACCGTGCACGGGGTCGTGGTGCTGCCGGGGCAGCTGGCGACGGCGCTCGGGTCCGCGGGGTTCGTCAACGTCGCGAGGACCGCGTAGGCGGCGGCGGGGACCACCAATGCGACCAGCACGAGCACGGCTGCGACGGTGAGGGCTCTTCTGCTCATCTTCTCGGGCGCCAAGCGGAGACTAGCGCCAGGCGTCAGCTGCCGAGGCGACCGGCGCGGCACGCCCGCGCCGGCCTCCCGCCGCCCGGGCGCCGCGCGCCGCCCGCGAGCGCTCAGATGGGGTAGTGACGCTCGCTCTCCTGGATCGTGATCCAGCGCAGCTCGGTGAACTCCTCGAGCGCCGCGCGGCCGCCGAAGCGCCCCCAGCCGCTGTCCTTGACGCCGCCGAAGGGCATCTGCGGCTCGTCGTGGACGGTCGCGTCGTTGATGTGGCAGATCCCGCTCTCGATCCGCTGCGCGACCTCGAGCGCCTGCGGGACGTTCGCGCTGAAGACGGCCGCGGCGAGGCCGTAGTCACTGTCGTTGGCGACCTCGATCGCGTGTTCGACGCCGTCGACCGGGATGATCGAGGCGAGTGGCCCGAACGACTCCTCGCGGTAGACGCGCATCTCGGAGCTGACGTCGAGCAGGACCGTTGGCGGGTAGCACGGCCCGTCGGCCGCGCCGCCGCAGAGAACCTGCGCTCCGCGCTCGCGCGCGTCCGCCACCAGCTCGCCGACGCGCTCCAGTGCGGCGTCGTTTATTAGAGGCCCGATCTGGGTCTCGGGGCTCCGCGGATCGCCGACGACAAGCGCGCCAGCGCGCGCCGCGAGCAGCTTGGCGAAGGGCTCCGCCACGGAGCGGTCCACGACCACACGCTCGGTCGACATGCAGATCTGTCCCTGGTGGAAGAAGGCGCCGAAGCTGGTGGCGGCGGCGGCGCGCTCGAGATCGGCGTCCGCCAGCACGATCAGTGGCGCCTTGCCGCCGAGTTCGAGCAGCGCGCGCTTGAGGTGGCGTCCGGCGATCTCCGCGATGATCCGCCCGACACGGGTCGAGCCGGTGAAGTTCACGCGGCGCGTCGCGGGATGGGCGATCAGCTCGTCGACGACGTCGGCCGCGTCCTGCGGCTGGTTGGTGAGGAAGTTGATCACGCCGGCCGGTGCGCCGGCGTCCGCGATCGCCGCGGCGATGTGGGCGTGGGTGCGGGGGCAGAGCTCGGAGGCCTTCAAGACGACCGTGTTGCCGTAGGCGAGCGGCATCGCGATCGCGCGCGCGGCGAGGATCGCGGGCGCGTTCCAGGGCGCAATCCCGACGACCACGCCGGCCGGGGCGCGAACGGCCATCGCCAGCTTGCCCGGGACATCCGACGGAATCACCTCGCCGACCGTGCCGTAGGTCTGCGCAGCCGCCTCGCGCAGGATCCCCGACGCCAGCATGCAGTTGAACATCCCCCAACCGAACGTGGCGCCGGTCTCCTCGATCATCACCTGCGCGATCTCGTTTTGGCGCTCGGTGATCAGCTCGGCGGCACGCGAGAGGATCGCCCGGCGCGCGCCGGGCCCGGTCTGCGACCACTGCGCGAATGCAGCGTGCGCCGCATCGACGGCGGCGTGGGCGTCGTCGCGGCCGCCGGCGCTGGCGGTGGTCGCGGGCTCGCCGGTGTAGG
This sequence comes from uncultured Solirubrobacteraceae bacterium, assembly GCA_964483345.1. Taxonomy (GTDB): domain Bacteria; phylum Actinomycetota; class Thermoleophilia; order Solirubrobacterales; family Solirubrobacteraceae; genus Palsa-513. Next base: position 2,573 of record CAZABN010000024.1, on the reverse strand, counting down.
GGTTGGGTCGGGAGAAGGTGTCGCCGGATCCCGCGGCGCGCCACTCACCGTTGATCAGAAGCTGCTGCTCGGCCAGTTCAGTCGTTGCCATCTGCTGCTCTCCCTCGTGGTGGTTACCGGCGCCAGCTGGGCTCGATTGCGTGCGCTCACCGAGTCGATCGGCTGCGGCGGCTACAGACGGCCCCGATGATACGTTGTGCGCGTGATGACGGGGTGTTCACATAGCGCACAACGATGGCCCGGCTGCTGAGCCTCGGCGACGCCGTCGCCGAGCTCGTGCACGACGGCGACTCCGTCGCACTGGAGGGCTTCACGCACCTGATCCCGTTCGCCGCCGGGCATGAGCTGCTGCGGCAGGGACGGCGGGACCTGGAGCTGATCCGGATGACGCCGGATCTGCTCTACGACCAGCTGATCGGCATGGGCGTCGCGCGCCGCCTGGTCTTCTCGTATGGCGGAAACCCCGGGGTCGGTTCGCTGCACCGCTTCCGCGACGCGATCGAACACGACTGGCCGCACGCGATCGAGATCGAGGAGCACAGCCACGCCGGGATGGCCAACCGCTACGCGGCCGGCGCCGCCGACCTGCCGTTCGCGGTGCTGCGCGGGTACGCCGGCACGGACCTGGTCGCGCACACCAACGTGCGCTTCGTCGAATGCCCGTTCACCGGCGAGCGCCTCGCCGCCGTCGCTGCGCTGCGCCCCGACGTCGCGATCGTCCACGCGCAGGAGGCGGACCACGCCGGCAACGTCCAGCTGTGGGGGATCCCCGGCGTCCAGAAGGAGGCCGTGCTCGCGGCCTCCTCCTCGCTGGTGACGGTCGAGCGGATCGTCGAGCGGCTGCTGCCGCGCCCCGGCGCGGTCGTGCTGCCCGGCTGGGCGATCGACATCGTCGCGCTCGCGCCCGGCGGCTCCCAGCCCTCCTACAGCCAGGGCATCACCCGTCGCGACAACGACTTCTACCGCGATTGGGATGAGATCAGCCGCGACCGCGACCGCTTCTGCGCGTGGATGGAAGAGCACGTGCTGGGCACGGTCACCGCGCCGTGAGCGCCGCCGCGAGCACCGACGAGGTGCAGACGGTCGTGGCGGCGCGGCGACTGTCCGGCGCGCGGACGGTGTTCATCGGCGTCGGGCGGCCGAGCACCGCGGCGATCCTCGCGCGCATGGTCCACAACCCGGAGCTCGTGTTGATCTACGAATCCGGCACGATCGGGGCAAAGCCGTTTCACATCCCGCTCTCGATCGGCGACGGCGAGCTCAGCGAGACCGCCGACCTGGTCGTGGGAGTCCCCGAGATGTTCAACTACTGGATCGGCGCCGGCCGCGTCGATGTGGCGTTTCTCGGCGCGGCGCAGGTCGATCGCTTCGCGAACCTCAACTCGACCGTGATCGGTGATTACGATCATCCCCGCACGCGCCTTCCCGGCGCCGGAGGCGCCCCTGAAATAACCTCCAGCTGCGGCGAGGTGATCGTCACCGTCGCGCATTCGCGCCGGACGCTGGTGGAAAGGCTCGACTTCCGCACGACCGTCGGAGGCGGCGACGGCCCGGGTGCGCGCGAGCGTCTCGGACTGCGCGGCAGGGGGCCGACCGCGGTGATCACCGACCTCGGCGTGCTCGAGCCCGACCCCGTGAGCGCCGAGCTGACGCTGACCCAGCTGCACGAGGGCGTGAGCGTCGAGCAGGCGCGCGAGGCGACGGGCTGGGAGCTGGCGGTGGCCGAGCGGCCGCGGGTCACCGAGCCACCCAGCGACACCGAGCTGGAAGCGCTGCGGGAACTGCTGGCGCGATGAACGAGGCCTTCGTCTATGAGGCCGTGCGGACGCCGTTCGGGCGGATCGGCGGAGCGCTTGCCGGCGTACGGCCGGACGACCTCGCCGCCCATGCGCTGCGGGCGCTGCTCGAGCGCGCCGAGGTTCCTGACCCCGCGGCGATCGACGACGTGTTCCTTGGCGATGCCAACGGCGCCGGCGAGGACAACCGCGACGTCGCGCGCATGGCCGTGCTGCTCGCCGGCCTGCCGACCAGTGTCCCCGGCGTGACCGTCAACCGCCTGTGCGGCTCCAGCCTCGAGGCGGCGATCCAGGCGGCACGGGCGATTCGTTGTGGCGACGCATCGCTTGTGGTCGCGGGCGGCGTCGAGTCGATGAGCCGTGCTCCGTGGGTTGCGCTCAAGCCCTCGCGCGCATATCCGGTCGGCTCGGAGACGCTGCATTCGACGACGCTCGGCTGGCGCATGGTCAATCCGCGCATGCCCGAGCGGTGGACGATCTCGCTGGGCGCGAGCGCGGAGCTGCTCGCCGAGATGCACAACATCACGCGCGAGGCGCAGGATGCGTTCGCCCTACGCAGCCACAGGCTCGCGGCGAAGGCGTTCGACGAGGGAGTGATGGGGGAGGTCGTGCCGGTGGCGGGCGTCGAGCTGGCGCGTGACGAGGCAATCCGCACGGACACGTCGCTCGAAGCGCTCGCGCAGCTGGCGCCCGCCTTCGCCGACGGCGGCACGGTCACGGCCGGGAACTCCTCGCCGCTCAACGACGGCGCCAGCATGGTGCTGATCGGCGACCGGC
>CAZABN010000023.1:0-24119 GCA_964483345.1 uncultured Solirubrobacteraceae bacterium | reverse complement strand
GGCTACCGCGACGTCAAGCCGATGGTCTTCTGCGGCCTGTTCCCGATCGACTCCGAGCGCTTTCCCGAGCTGCGCGACGCGCTCGAGAAGCTGACGCTCAACGACGCAGCGCTGTCGTGGGAGCCGGAGAGCTCCGACGCGCTCGGGTTCGGCTTCCGCGCCGGCTTCCTCGGCCTGCTGCACATGGACATCGTGCGCGAGCGGCTGGAGCGCGAGTACGACCTCGAGCTGCTGGCGACGATGCCGTCGGTCGGCTTCGAGGTCACGCTGACCAGCGGCGAGGAGGTCGTCGTGCACAACCCCTCGGACATGCCGGACCCCGCCCGGATCGCGGAGATCCGCGAGCCGTTCATCCGGGCCACGATCATCGCGCCGAAGGAGTTCATCGGCGTCGTGATGGAGCTCTGCCGCGAGCGGCGAGGCACGCACGCCGGGATGCACTACCTCTCGCCGGAGCGCGTGCAGCTGACCTACGACATCCCGCTGGCGGAGATCGTGATCGACTTCTTCGACCAGCTGAAGTCGCGCACGCGAGGGTACGCGTCGCTCGACTACGAGCTGACCGGGATGGTCCCGTCGAACCTCGTCCGCCTCGACGTGCTGCTGGGCGGCGAGCCGATCGACGCGCTGTCGATGATCGTTCACCGTGACAAGGCGTACGAGCTGGGCAAGATGCTGACCGAGCGGTTGCGCACGAAGATCCCGCGCCAGCAGTACGACGTGCCGATCCAGGCGGCGATCGGTTCGCACGTGATCGCGCGCGAGACCGTCAAGGCGTTCCGCAAGGACGTGATCGCGAAGTGCTACGGCGGCGACATCACGCGCAAGCGAAAGCTCCTGGAGAAGCAGAAGGAGGGCAAGAAGCGGATGAAGCGGGTGGGGCGCATCGAGGTGCCCCAGGAGGCCTTCCTCGCCGTGCTGGAGCTGGGGAGCAAGCCTTAGCTCGGCCAGGGTCGCGGGACGGGCGCGGACCAGCACGCACGCGCCACCCCGGTCCGCCGGAGCACCGGCCCGAGCGCCCCGCGCAAACGTTCGCATTTTGCGTGTTTTCGCCGTCGCGCCGTTTGTCAGCGCGCGCGGCCGCAGCGGATACTTGCGCCGGCTGTCCCGCCGCGCGCGCGCCTGCCGGATGAGGCAGGGAAGCGGTGGTGTGGGTCGACGATGGAGCGAGCGGTGCGCAAGGTGGGACGGGCGATCGCAGGAATGTGTCTGACGTTCGCGTTCGCCTGCGCGCTGAACGTCGCGGCCGCTTCGGCCGGGACCTACGAGGTGGCGATCTGCCACGACCCGGCGTCGGGCTGGGTCGCGCCGGTGGACGGCGTCTCCTTCCCCGACAGCGGCTCGTTCGTGGTGGCGGGCGTCTACCAGAACTGCGGCAGCGGCGGCTACGTCTACGCGACGCTCGACGGCGCCGCGCCGCACCCCGCGAGCGACCTCGCCGCCTGGCGCTTCCAGGCGCCGGCGGGTACCACGATCGTCGCGGCGCAGGTCTATCGCGCGTTCTCCGCCGGTCCGTACGAGCCCTACGCGGCGCCGATCGCCGAGCTCGACGCGATCGCCCCGGACGGCTCGGCGAGCCCGATGGACGCGTGCGCGCAGGTGTTCGGCTGCAGCTCGAGCGGCACCGGGCCGTTCAGCGAGTTCGCGTCCGCCAACCTGCTCGACTTCACCGGCCTGACCGACGTGTCCGCGATCGAGGGCACGGCCGGCTGCGGCGGCGGGCTGACCTGCCCGGCCGGCGGCGGCGCGATCTGCCCGGAGCTTGGGGGCGACCCCTGCATCGCCAGCAACCACCTCTACGCGATGGTCGTGACGCTCGAGGATGACACCGCCCCGGTGGCCGCCAACGTCAGCGGGAGCCTGACCACCCCGGGTGTGCTCGCCGGCGAAGCCGGCCTATCCTTCGACGCCACCGACACCGGCTCGGGGCTCTATTCGGCGACCCTCACCGTTGACGGAACCGTGCGTGCCAGCGCGCCGATCGACGCCAACGGCGGGCGCTGCGCGCCGATCGACGGTCCCGGATCGGACGGCGTGCAGACCGGTGTCCTGCGCTTCGACTGGGCGGTTCCGTGCGCGCTGGCTGGCAGCGGCGCGCTGCAGCTCGACACGAGCACGCTGAGCGACGGCGCTCACAGCGTGCTCGTGAGCGTGTCTGACGCCGCCGGCAACACGGCGACGGTGTGGAGCGGCACGATCAACACCGACAACGCTCCCCAGGGCGGGATCCCGCAGATCTTTGGCGACCCCCAGCAGGGGCAGTCGCTGGTCGCCGAGACGGGCAGCTGGTCGCCGGCGCCGAGCGCCTACGCCTACCAGTGGGAGCGCTGCAATGCCGCGGGGGGCGGCTGCGTGGCGATCCCCGGCGCCATGGCGCCGGCCTACTCCGTCACCGCGGCGGATGACTATCGCCAGCTGGCGGTGTCCGTCACCGCGTCGGACGCCGATGGCGCGACGAAGGCGGTGTCGCCCGTCTCGGGTGTCGTGCTGGACGCGAATGGCTACGCCAGCCAGCCGGAGGGCCCGGCGCTGGCCTCGGGCAGCCTGCCGACGATCAGCGGCATCGCGCGCCAGGGTGACACGCTGAGCGCGCAGGCCGGCTCGTGGACCGGCGGACCGCTGACCTACAGCTACCAGTGGCAGCGCTGCGACTCCTACGGCCTCGGCTGCGCGGCGATCGCCGGCGCGGTCGGCGACGCCTACAGGCTCGCCGGCGGCGACGTCGCCTCCCGCGTCCGCGTGCTGGTCAGCGCCTCCGGCCCCGGCGGCACCAGCCAGGCGGCGAGCGAGCCCTCGGCGCTGATCGCCGCCGCGACCGGCTCGGCCGGGACGCCGTCGAGCGTTTCGCCGCCACCCGCCGCGGCCGCGACCCAGCGCGTCGCCAACGGCATCGGCGCCTGCAGCCATGCGCGCCTTCAGGCAACCGTCAACGGCGCGCCGAGCGTGACGGTGGCACTCGGGCATGCGGTCACGCTGCGCGGGAATCTTCACTGCGGCGGCGCGCCGGTCGCCGACGCGACGATCGATCTCGCGCTGGCACCCGCCGCCGGCTCGGCGCCAACGCGCGAGGCGCGGGTGCAGACGGCGGCCGACGGCTCGTTCGCCTACATCGTCGCTCCCGGCAGCTCGAGGCGCATCACGGCCAGCTACCGCGAGTACCCCGCCGAGGCGACGCCGTCGGCGAGCACGACGGCGGCGGTGCTGGTGACGCCGTCGATCACGCTCTCGATCACACCGGCGCGCACCTCGAACGGCCACACGATCACCTTCCGCGGCCGGGTGTCGGGCGGTGATGAGCCCCGCGGCGGCCTGCCGCTGCAGCTCGAGTACCTCGAGGGAACCCGGTGGATGATCTACACCCTGGTGCAGGCGCGGCCCGGCGACGGAGCCTTCGTCTACCGCTACACCTTCCAGCGCACGACGCAGTCGATCACCTACACCTTCCGCATGGCGATCCCGGCGAGCGGCGTCCCGAACTACCCCTACCAGCCGACCGCAAGCCCCGCGCGCTCGGTCCACGTGAACCCGTAGCGGTGGTGAGGCACGCGCCACGCGCGGCCGTCCCGTCGCATTCGGCGCCGCCGCGTTTGGCCCGCGGTCGAAGGAGCCGGCCCGCAGCGCCTGCGACAATCGCTGCAGTGATGCCCGCGACCACAACGATGGGAACCAACAAGCACATCGCGCTGATCGCGCACGACCACCGCAAGGCGGATCTGCTCGAGTGGGCTCGCTACAACCGCACCACCCTGTCGCAGCACGAGCTGTTCGCGACCGGCACCACGGGGCAGCTGCTCGCCGACGAGCTCGAGCTGCCGGTCAACCTCTACCTCAGCGGGCCGCTCGGCGGGGACCAGCAGGTGGGCGCGGCGATCGCCGAGGGCCGCATCGACCTCGTGATCTTCTTCTCCGATCCGCTTGCCGCGCACCCCCACGACGTCGACGTCAAGGCGCTGCTGCGGATCGCGGTGCTCTACGACATCCCGATCGCCTGCAACCGCGCCTCCGCCGACTTCATGCTCTCGAGCCCGCTGATGCTCTCCCCCTACCGCGGCAGCCCGCAGGTCATCGAGTTCTAGGAAGCTCCGGCCCTGGCGGGCCTGCGCCGTCGACGTTCGCTGCATGGGACGCTTCCGGGGTGTCAGAGCCCGATGCCGGCAACTCCTTCGCGCCGGCGCAGCATCCGGCGCTGACCCTGCGCGCGCTGGCCGGCGGCGACGAGGCGGAACTTCGCCGGATCCATGAGACCGCGGAGGTGGCGCGCTGGTGGGACCTTCCGGACGAGCGCTTCCCGTGGGATGAGCCGCAGTCGACGCGCCTGACGATCGTGGTCGACGGCGCGGTCGCCGGGCTGATCCAGTTCTGGGAGGAGTCCGAACCGCGCTACCACCACGCCGGCATCGACCTGTTCCTCGACCCGGCGCTCCACGGTCGAGGCCTCGGCACGGAGGCGGTCCGGCGCGTCGTGCGCCACCTCTTCGAGGATCGCCACCACCACCGCATCACGATCGACCCGGCCGCTGCGAACGCCGCGGCGATCCGCGCCTACGAGAAGGTGGGCTTCAGGGCCGTCGGCGTGATGCGCGCCTACGAGCGCGACGCCGGCGGCGACGGCTGGCACGACAGCCTGCTGATGGAGCTGCTGGCGGGCGAGGAGCGGTTGGGCTGACGCGTGGCGCCCGCGCCGCGGGCGCTCACGCTCCCCACGAGGAGACCGGCACGCGCAGGCGCACCACGGTGCCGCCGCCCGGCGCCGCCGCGACGCTGACGCTGCCGGCATGCAGCTCCGCGACCTGGCGCACGATCGCGAGACCCAGTCCGCTGCCCGGACGCGCGCGCGAGCGGGCACCGCGGAAGAAGCGGTCGAAGACGTGCGGCAGGTCCTCGGCGTCGATGCCGGGGCCGTGGTCGCGGATCTCGAGCTCCCCGTCGTGCAGCCGAACCTCGATCGGCTCGTCCGTGCCGGCGAACTTGACCGCGTTGTCGAGCAGGTTGTTGACGGCGCGGTCGAGCCGTGACGGCACGCCGTTGACAAGCGTCTGCTCGAGGTTCACGTCGAAGCGGACCTGCGGGGCGTGCCGGCGGGCCCGCTCGATCGCCTCGTTGACGAGAACGTCGAAGCGGACCTCCTCGCGCGAGTCGATGTGCTCATCCTCACGCGCCAGCTCGATCAGGTCGTTGATCAGCGCCGAGAGCTCCTCGAGCTGCTCGACGACGTCACCGATCAGGCGGGTTCGCTCTCCGGGCGGCAGCTCGTCGGCGCGTTCGAGGATCTCGATGTTGGTTCGCACGCTCGTCACCGGCGTGCGCAGCTCGTGTGAGGCGTCGGCGACGAGGCGGCGCTGCATGCGGGCGGACTCGTCGAGCTTGTGGACCGTGTCGTCGAGCGCCGACAGCATCGAGTTGAAGCTGCGGGCGAGGCTGCCGAGCTCGTCGCGGCGGCGTTCGTCGATCCGCTCGCCGAGGTCCCTCGTCTCGGCGACGTGGCGCACGGTCGCCGTCAGCCTTCGCACCGGTGCGAGCGCGGTCCGCGCCACGAACCAGCCGAGCAGCGCGGCGAGCGCGATGCCGCCGAGCGTCAGGATCACGAGGATCAGGCTCAGCTCGCTCAGCGTCGAGTTGACGTCCGACAGCGAGTGCGAGATGACGACCGCGTAGCCGGGGCTCACGCCGATCGCCAGGACGCGGAACTCTCCGCCGTTGGCGCTCGCGTCGAACGCTTGCGAGCCGGTCCCGGCACGCGCGACCGCCCGGATCGCCGCACGCGTCTGCCTGGGCAGCACGAGCAGCTGGCCATGGTAGGCGGGGTAGCTGGTCCCGGCGCCGGTGACGATTTGCACGACGTTCGTCACGTCGCCGGGACGGTCGGGGAAGCGGCGCAACAGAACGCCGTAGGGGTAGGGCGGCGTGCCGGTCGCGTGACTGCCGCGCGGGGGCGTGAGCGGCATCGACTGCTCGGCGCTGACGAACGCCTGCGCCAGCGTGCTGAGCGAGCGGTTGATATGCCGGTGCAGCTCGTTGCGCACCAGGACATAGGTCGCCAGCGAAGCGATCGCGACGGCGACCGCGACGGCGGCCGCGGAGGCGAGCGTGACCCGGCGCTGGAAGCTCATGGCGCCCTGAGGATGTAGCCGACGCCGCGGACGGTGTGCAGCAGCCGCGGCTCGCCGCCCTCCTCGGTCTTGCGTCGCAGGTAGCCCATGTACACGCCGAGCGTGTTCGATGCCGCGCCGAAGTCGTAGCCCCAGACGTGTTCGAAGATCGTCGAGCGGCTGAGCACCTGGCGCGGGTGGCGCATGAACAGTTCCAGCAGCGCGAACTCGGTGCGGGTGAGCTCGAGCCGCCGCTCGCCGCGCGCCACCTCGTGGGCGACCGAGTCGAGCGTCAGGTCCTCGAAGGCGAGTGCCGGCGCCGAACCGGCATCGTCGCCTTCGCGCCGTCGCAGCAGTGCGCGCATTCGCGCCATCAACTCGCGCAGCGCGAACGGCTTGACCAGGTAGTCGTCGGCGCCTGCGTCGAGCCCGGCGACGCGATCGTCGATCCCGTCGCGCGCGGTCAGCATCAGCACGGGGCTGCGGTCCCCACTCGCGCGCAGCCGGCGGCAGACCTCGATGCCGGAGACGCCCGGCATCATCACGTCGAGCACGACCGCGTCGAAGCGTTGGCCGGCGAGCGCCTCGAGCGCCTCGCCCCCGTCGCTCGCGACCGCCACCGCGTAGTGCTCCAGCGCAAACGCACGTGAGAGCGCCTGCTGCACCGCCGGCTCATCATCAACCACGAGGATCTTCGGCCGCTCGTTCATGCCGTTTTCACGTTACCCGAGTGGGCTGCCCGAGTGGCAGAGCTGCAGGCGAGGGCGGGCCCGGCCGGGGGATGCCGGGCCCGAGCTAACTCTCGCACATCGCCTGAAGTGGTGAGTAAGAGTCTGCAGTGGCGGATCTGCGTCCGCATCCGCGGACGACCGCCGGCTCAGGCCGCGAGCCGGTCGCTCTGCGCCTCGATGTCGAACGGTCGCTCGGCGGGGCGTGCGGTGGGCACCGCCGAGCCCTGCGGACGCGACTCGGCCGTGAGCCGCGCGATCCCGCGGCGAGCCAGCGCGACGAGGACGCGGGCAAGCGACCACGCGAACGCCACCGCGATCGGCGCCATCAGCAGCCCCGCGATCAGCCCGACCGTCGTCTGGTTGTTGTTGGTGGCCCAGTCCCACGCTCCCCAGTCGAGTGCGGCGAGCACGGCGGTCACCCCGAGCGGTCCCAGCGGCATCGCCCGCAAGGCTATCGCCACCCCCCGACGGCGCGCCGTGCGGCACCCCCGGCCGGCCGTCGCGCCCGCCGCCGTGCGATCCCGCGACGTGCCACGCCGGGCGACCCCCGCTTCGGACTATCCTGTGCGAAAGGCTTGCGGGCGAAGTGTTGTGGTTGCACAGAAGCCTTCCAAGCTTCTAGGGCGGGTTCGATTCCCGTCGCCCGCTTGCACGAAGCCACGGGGAGTGGCGCAGTCTGGTAGCGCACCCGGCTGGGGGCCGGGCGGTCGCAGGTTCAAATCCTGTCTCCCCGATTCGCGAAGCAGCCGTGAGCGACAGGTTCACCGGTCCGCACGGGCGTGGGCGGCCCCGGCCGGACTCTCGCCGTCGCCGGCAGGCCAGCGACCCGAACCGGAACCCGATCTGCGACTTCGGGAATGAACGGTTGAAAGCTCCCACCCGCGACCCGAAGAGGTTCCGATGTCTCGTTGGATTTCCGCCGCAGTAGCCGCCGCCGCCGCTGCCACGTGCCTTGCGAGCGCCGCCACCGCGGCCATCCCCGTCCCCAAGCTCCTCAGTTGCGCCGGCGTCGCGCTCATTCGGCCCGGGGGAACCGTCGTGCTCTCCTGCGCGGACGGCAACACGGAGCTGAAAGGGACACACTGGCGCTCGTGGGACGCGCACGGAGCCATTGGCAGCACCGACTTTGGCGTGAACCTGTGCACACCAACGTGCGTCTCGTCGCGAATGCGTTTCTTCCCCGCCAGCACGGTGGCGCTGCTCGACCCCGAGCACACGAGCAAGGGCCTTCTCTTCAGCCGTGCTGTGATCACGTACGCGCTCGGCGGTCACGAGAGGACGTTCACCGCCTTCCCGGCGACCTAGGGCGGATGCAACCGCCGATTCGGGCGACCGCGCTTGATCGATGCCACTGCTCGACCGGACCTCATCCCACGCGCTCGCGCGCGAGGCCGGCGTGACCACGCACGCCGATGACGACGCGAGCGCGATCAGCCGGTCACTGGCCGAGCCTGAGGAGTTCGCGGTGATCTTCGAACGCCACTACGACGAGATTCACCGTTACCTGCGCCGCCGCCACCCCCAGGAAGCGGACGAGCTTGCTGCCGAGGTATTCGTGTCCGCGTTCGACGCCCGCGCCCACTACCGCGCGATGGGTACCTCGGCGCGCCCCTGGCTGTACGGCATCGCATCGAACCTGCTCGCCAAGCGCCGGCGCACCGAGCGCCGTGCGCTGCACGCCCACGCCCGCAGTGGCGGCCGCCGCCTCGATCCTGGTGATGATTACGAGCGGGCGCGCGAGCGTGCCGATGCCGAGCGGGTATCGGCCGCCGTCGCCGGCGCGGTCGGCAAGCTGCGCGGGCCCGAGCGCGACGCGCTGCTGCTTTACGCGCTCGGCGACCTCAGCTACGAGGAAGTCGCGTTCGCGCTCGACGTTCCGATTGGCACCGTGCGCTCGCGGCTCGCTCGCGCTCGCGTGCGTGCCGGCAAAGAGCTCGCCGGCCTGGTCGAGGAGGAGCCCAGCAATGACTGAGAAACCCAGCCGCACACCGTTCTCCGCGCTTCGGGCGTGGGTCCCCACGCGCGACGACGCGGCCCGAGAGCGCGCTCGCCTGCTGCTTGACGAGCGCATCGACGCGGAGGCCCGCTGGCAGCTTGCAGCGGCCTCGCGACGCCGCCGCGTTCGCGCGCCCCGCAGCCGCCTGATCGCCTTGCTCGCCGCGGTCACGGTGGTGGCCGGTGCCGGGGGCGCGATCGCGGCGATCCTGACTCGGACCGAGCACACCGGGCATCTGCCGGTGTTCACGGCGCACGGCGAACTCTCGCCGCAGTTCCGCGTCGGCAGTCGCGGGCGCGGCTACTGCTGGACCTCATCGCTGGCGACCGACGAGACGGACGCCTACCGCTGCATGCAGGGCAACGCGATCCACGATCCGTGCTTCGCGGCGAGCCCACACGCCGACACCGTCGCCTGCTTCATCGACCCATGGCACCCGGTCACGCTGCTGGTGCTGACGCGCCCGCTCCCGACCCACGCGCCCGCCACGGCGGAGGCGCTGCCATGGGCGATCGAGACAGGCGACGGACGCCGCTGCGTCTACCTGACAGGCGCCACAGCGCCAATGGGAGGCGAGCGAATCAACTACGGCTGTGTCGGCGGGTCGTACCTGATCGGCTCGCCAGACCGTCGCGCACCGCTGTGGACGATCCGTAGCGCCAACAGCTACGTGCCGGACCGGCCCGGCCATCCGACGCCGATCGACCGCTTCGCGCTCGTCGCAATCAAGCTGACCGTCCCGTGAGGTCGCGGAGGACGAGCCGCACCTCTCGTGCGGAGAGACAACGCTGCCCACTCCCGCGCCACGCTGCGCGCCAAGTGGGAACCACGTATCGGGAGGTTGTGGCTGCATGTTCGCGTCGGGTTAGAATGGGCCGATGGAAGCGCCCGGCGGTCTGAAGCTGAAGCTGCACGGCACCCAACGGGACGATCGCCGTGTCCGGTTCGCGAAGGTTGCGGTTGCAGACGCGAGCGATCGCGAGGAGATCCCGCTCGTCACCGATTCGAGTGGATGCCTCCGCTACCGCCTAGCTGCAGGCGACTACCGGCTCCGCCTCGCCGACGGCGTCGAGACCCGGTTCGCCGTCGACGTCGGTCGCTGGACGTCGGTCCGGGTGCGACTTCCTGCGCGCTGCTCCGCCGCATAGCTCGCGCCGCCCCGTCTCGCGCCAAGCGACAACGTCTGCGCGCATGTGTGCCCTATCGTGCCCTACCGTCGAGGCGTGGCGCCCGGCCCAACCGATGGAGGTGCGCAGATGGCTGAAGGTCCCGCAGCGCCGGAGGGAATTGTGCTGACCCACTTCATCGTCGCCGACGACATCGAACGCTCGCGGCGCTTCTACACCGAGGTGCTCGGTGGCAGGGTCGTCTTCTCCGGACCGGGCGGACAGCCGACCAACGTCGCACTGGCCAACAGCTGGATCGTGATCAACGTGGGCGGAGGCCCGACCGACGACAAGCCGTCCGTCACTTTGGAGACGCCGCCCGATCCCGACCGGGTTAACAGCTTCCTCAATATCCGCGTGAGAGACATAGAGGCTGTGTACGCCGAATGGAGCGCCCGAGGTGCTGAGTTCCTGACACCGCCCAGGCAGCACGCGTACGAGATTCGGTGCTACATCCGCGATCCCGACGGCCATCTGATCGAAGTGGGGCAGACCACCGACCCAGCCGGAGACTGGGTGCCCCCGTACTGGCCCTCGAGCAAGCCCGCCGAGCAATCCGACTGACCGGCCCGCAGAACGCCCGGTCACGCGCCCGTGATCCTGCCTGCTCTCATGCCTTGCGGCCGGGTAGGTATCTTGGCGGATGGACGATCCAGGCGTGAGCGAGGGGAGACGATGACGACACTCGAGAACCGACAGAACACCGCACTCCTCGTTGTCGACGTGCAGAGCGGCGTCGTCGCGGGGGCTCACGAGCGCGACGCGGTCGTCGCGAATGTCGGCAGTCTCGTTGAGAAGGCCCGTGGGGAAGGGATCCCCGTGGTCTGGGTCCAGCATTGCGATGAGCAACTCGCGAGCGGCAGCGACGACTGGCGGATCGTCCCCGAGCTGTCCCCCGGCGACGGCGAGCCTCTCGTCGCGAAGAGCTACGGCGACTCCTTCGAGGGCACCACGCTCGAGAGCGTCCTGGCGGCTTTCGGAGTCGGGCGACTCATCGTCGTCGGCGCACAGACCGATGCGTGCATCCGTTCGACGCTTCACGGTGCGCTGGTCAGGGGCTACGACGCGACCCTTGTCAGCGACGCGCACACCACGGAGGACCACACGGCGTGGGGAGCGCCACCGCCGGACAAGGTCATAGCGCACACAAACCTGTACTGGACTTACCAGACGGCGCCGGGCCGCACGGCCGGGACCGTCGAGACCAAGGACGTCGACTTCGGCGGTACGTCCTAGAGCTGCCGGACCGCGAGCGGGACCTCCTCCCGGTCTGCGACTTGTTCGGCCCATTGCTCCGCAGCCCGCGTCAGCGATACGCGTCGCAACTCGCGCGTTGCTGCAGCATGGGTTGGTTGTGAAGATCCCCGGTGCGTGGGTTGACAGTCGCCCCGCACAGCCGTAGGTTCGGTCGTTGCTTCTGGTCCGCCTGCTGACAGGGAGGTTGTTGTGATGCGTGCTCGTCGTGATCTTGCTGGGTTGATGTCGGTGTTCACGGCCGCCGCGGTGCTGGTGGTCGCCGGGATGCTCTGGTTCGGTGCGAGTGCGTACGCGGCGACCGCGACGGTGACGTTCGCCTACACCGGCAGCGAGCAGACCTTCACGGTGCCTGCCGGGGTGACGAGCATCCATGTGGTGGCGACCGGAGGCGCGGGGGGCGTGGCCACAGATGGCGGTACAGCCGGTGGTCGGGCGGCGGTGGTGAGCGGAGACCTGTCGGTCTCACCGGGCCCGCTCTACATTGAGGTCGGCGGGCCCGGCGGCACCACGGGAGGCTTCAACGGGGGAGGGAGCGGCTACCCCGCTCTCAGCGGTGGTGGTGGCGGCGCGTCCGACGTCCGTACGGTCTCGGACAGCGCCACGGGCTCGCTCGCGTCTCGTCTCCTGGTCGCCGCCGGAGGCGGCGGCGGCGGCATCGCGGAGGAGCAGTTCGTTCCTAACTGTCCCGGTGGGGCGGGCGGCGATGAAGGACAGCCGGGCAGCGATGGCGAGAACTGCGGAGCTGGCACCGCCGGCTACGGTGGCGCCGGCACCTCCGATGGCGGCGGCGACGGTGGCGCCGGAGTGTGCACGGCTGTCAGCCTTGACGCCACGTCGGGCACGCTGGGCGAAGGCGGCACCGACTACATCGATATTCCGCTTTACGGCTACGTTGGCAACGGTGGCGGTGGCGGCGGCGGCCTCTATGGCGGCGGCGGCGGCGGCGGCACCTGTTCTGACGCTGGAGCCGGCGGCGGCGGTGGCGGCTCGAACCTCGTCCCTGCAAGCGGAACGGCCAGCGTGGACGCGAACGGGGCACCGTCATCCGTGACCATCACCTTCACGGCGCCCCCGGTGTCGATTGGCACGAGCCAGCAGCCGGCGTCGGCGGCGGTCGGGTCCTCGATTGCCGACGAGGCGACGGTTTCGGGCGGCTACGACCCGACGGGGACGGTCACCTTCGATCTGTACAACAACGCGACCGCCTCGGGGACGCCGCTCTTCACGGACACCGAGACGCTGTCGGGCGGCACCGCAACGTCGGCCGGTTACACGGCGACGGCGCTCGGCACCGACTACTGGGTCGCGACCTACAGCGGGGATGGCAACAACAGTGGCGTGACCAGCGCCACCGCCGGTGAGCCGGTGACGATCACGAAGGCGACGCCGTCGATCGGCACGAGCCAGCAGCCGGCGTCGGCGGCGGTCGGATCCTCGATCGCCGATAAGGCGACGGTCACGGGCGGCTACGACCCGTCGGGGACGGTCACCTTCGACCTGTACAACAACTCGACCGCGTCGGGGACGCCGCTGTTCACGGACACGGAGACGCTCTCGGGCGGCACCGCAACGTCGGCCGGCTACACGGCGACGGCGGCCGGGACCGACTACTGGGTCGCGACCTACAACGGGGATGGCAACAACAGTGGCGTGACCAGCGCCACCGCCGGCGAGCCGGTGACGATCACGAAGGCGACGCCGTCGATCGGCACGAGCCAGCAGCCGGCGTCGGTGACGTTCGGAACCGCGGTCGCCGATAAGGCGACGGTCACCGGCGGCTACAACCCGACGGGGACGGTCACCTTCGACCTGTACAGCAACTCCAACGGCACCGGGACGCCGTTGTTCACCGACACCGAGACGCTCTCGGGCGGCAGCGCCACGAGCAAGAGCTACACGGCGACGACGGCGGGGACCGACTACTGGGTCGCGACCTACAACGGCAACGGCAACAACAGCGCCGTGACCAGCCCCACCGCCGGCGAGCCGGTGACGATCGCGCGGGCGTCGACGAGCCTGGTTGCGTCGCCGCAGCTCATACTGTTCGAGCCGTTCGTCGGGGTCGGCAGCCAGGTCGTGCAAGCGACGCTGACCACCGGCGGCACCCCGCTCGCTGGGCAGACGATCTCGTTCAGTGATGGCTCGACGCCGCTGTGCAGCGCGGTCACCAAGGCCAACGGCGTCGCCCGCTGCACGATCTCGCCGTTTGACCAGTTGCTGCTGAACACCAACAACCACTACACGGCCACCTTCGCGGGGACCATCGACTACATCGGGTCGAGCTCCACCGTGGCCGCGGTCACGCTCTTTTAGGAGCAGTCAAGAGGGCGGCGCTCTGGCGACAGGCCAGAGCGCCGCCCACGCGTGGTTGCGACACGCTGCCGAACGGCACTGTGCCTTTCGCGAAAGGACGAGGAGCAGGCGCCGTCGGACTGCCGGCGGGCCCTCGCGTGCGCCCAAGGACCACTGACCGCGCGCCTACGACAGCGACCCGCGTTATCCGCGCTCGCTGTCGAGGATGGACATCTGGTGGGACGGGTAACGGTCGCCCACGGCGGCGTCGGGCGGGACTGCGCGCTCGAGCTCGGCCAGGTCGGCAGGGCTGAGCTCGAGTCGCAGCGTGCCCAGCGCCTCACGCAGCCGGTCGGGCGTGCGGGAGCCGACGAGCGCAACGATGTCCGGTCCCTGGGCGAGCACCCAGGCGATCGCGATCTGGGCGACGGTCACTTCCTTGGCCTCGGCGAGCTCGCGCAGAGCGTCGACCAAAGCCAGGTTGCGGGCTCGGTTGGCAGCGCTGAAACGCGGCGCGTGAGCGCGGAAGTCGCCGGAGGCGAACTCACGCTCCGCCGAGAAGTGGCCGCTGATAAGACCGCGGCTCAGAACCCCGTATGCGGTGATCGCGATACTCAGATCGCGGCAGACCGGCAGGATCGCCGCCTCGATCCCTCGCGAGATGAGTGAATACTCGATCTGCAGATCGCAGATCGGATGGGTCGCCGCCGCCCTGCGGATCGTCTCGGAACCCATCTCCGAGAGTCCAATGTGGCGCACGTAGCCCCCGTGGACAAGTTCCGCGATCGCGCCGACGGTCTCCTCGATCGGCACGTCGGGATCAAGGCGCGCCGGCCGATAGATGTCGACGTAGTCGACACCGAGTCGCGTCAGCGAGTGTGCCAGGGCGGTCTTGACCGCCGGCGGGCTCGCGTCGTAGCCAAGCCAGGCGCCATCTGGACCGCGCTGCGCTCCGAACTTGACGCTCAGCATGTACTCCTCGCGCGGGCGCCCCCGGATCGCCTCGGCGATGAGCAGCTCGTTGTGGCCCATCCCATAGAAGTCCCCGGTGTCCAGCAGGTTGACACCGGCGTCCAGCGCCGCGCAGATCGTCGCAATGCTCTCGCCGCGATCCGCCGGTCCATACATGCCGGACATTCCCATGCAGCCCAGGCTCAGCGCCGAAACCTCAGGGCCGCTCGCCCCCAGCCGACGCAAATTCACGAGCCGGCCACCATCAGCGCAACTATAGAGCCCGCCTCCGTCGCACACGTCCCACGCTCGTGGCGGCGAGACGTTCAGGCAACTATTTTCCATGGAGGAAATGGACCCCCGGTGAGGGAGGATCTGGTGCGCAGGCTGATCTACTCGATGACCGTGTCGCTGGACGGCTTCATCGCCGGCCCGGACGGCGCGATCGGCTGGTCGGTGCCCGATGAGGAGCTGTTTCGCTTCCACACCCAGCGAGTGCGCGAGACGGGCGTGCAGCTCTGCGGACGGCGGCTCTACGAAGCGATGCTCTACTGGGAGACGGCGCAGGAGACCTCGCTGCCCGCGGAGCAAGTCGAGTTCGCCCAGATCTGGAAGGCCCTGCCGAAGATCGTGTTCTCCACGACGCTGGAGAGCGTGGTGGGCAACGCCAGGCTGGCCAGCGAGGGTGTCGGCGAGGAGATCGCAAGGCTCAAGGAACAGCCCGGAAAGGACATCGCCGTCGGCGGCGCCGGCCTCGCCGGCGTGTGCATGAAGCTGGGGCTGATCGACGAGTGGCGGCTGTTCGTCAGTCCGGTCTTGCTCGGCGGCGGCACTCCCTACGCGCCGCCTCTCGACGGAACAACCAACCTGGAGTTGGTCGACACGCAGACCTTTGGCGCTCGCGTGGTCTACCTTCGCTACCGCTCGGTGTCGGACGTTCTGTAGGCGGTCGTCGCCGCTCGGGCTCCACCGGCAGCCACGGCGCTGGTTGCCCGGCGAATAGGCGGGTGCACTCGCGGCGGTCGCCGCCCCACGCGGCAACGATAACACGACGTATTCTTATGTATGCTCTGGTGGTCCGAAGCGCTTGGCCGAGCAGGCCCTGACCAGGTGAGGTTCTCGATGGGAGCTGTCGCTCGTCGTGTCGTGGTGTTGGCGGTCGCGGCCGCGGCCGCGGCGGCGGTGCTCGTCGGTTGCGGGGGGTCGGCGGCGGTGGCAGCGGGCGGCTCTGGCGGCGTGATCGTTGCCCTGGGGGCCGAGAACGAGTACGCGAACGTGATCGGCCAGATCGGCGGGAAGTACGTGAAGGCGAGCGCGATCGAGAGCAACCCGAACACAGACCCGCACACCTTCGAGGCCAGTCCGAGCGTTGCAAAGGAGGTCAGCGCGGCGCAGGTGGTGGTGCAGAACGGCATCGGCTACGACACGTACATGAACAGCATCGAAGCCGCCTCGCCGAGCTCGTCACGGAAGGTGATCGACGTGCAGACGCTGCTGGGGCTGCCGAACTCCACGCCGAACCCGCACCTTTGGTACCGCGAGGACACGATGCCGGCGGTCGCGCGGGCGCTCGTCACCGACCTCTCGGCGATCCAGCCGTCGCACCGCGCCTACTTCCAAGCGAACGCGACCGCGTTCGATAACTCGCTGAGGCCGTGGTACGCCGCGGTGGCGGCGTTCGCCAAGCGCTACCCCAAGACGCCGGTCGCGACGACCGAGCCGGTCGGGGACTACATGCTCGAGGCGGCGGGGACGGTCAACGAAACGCCGCTCCCGTTGCAGGCCGACATCATGAACGGCGTCGATCCCGCTCCGCAGGCGGTGACCTTCCAGAACTCGTTGTTCTCCAAGCATCTCGTCAAGGTGTTCGTCTACAACCAGCAGGTAACCGACTCGCTGACCGCGTCGTTCCTCGCCGACGCCCAGAAGGACGGCATCCCCGTCGTCGGCGTCTACGAGACGATGCCGACCCCCGGCTACGACTACCAGTCCTGGATGCTCGCCGAGATCAACGCCCTGCAGAAGGCCGTCGCCGACAAGATCTCCACACAGAAGCTGTGAACGACGATCCCTCACTCGACGGCAGCGCCCCGATTAGCGGTGCGCCGATCGTCTCGGTCGCGGGGGTCGGCGTCCGCCTGGCCGGCCGCGATGTCCTGCGCGATGTCAGCTTCGCGATCAACCCGGGCGAGTTCACCGGGCTGATCGGCTCAAACGGCGCCGGCAAGACGACGCTGTTCCGCGTGATCCTCGGACTCCAGCCGGCCGCCGGCGGCCGTGTGCTCGTGGCCGGCCATCCGCGCGCGCGGCGCAACCCGCTGATCGGCTACGTGCCGCAGAAGTTCCTGCTGGATCCCGACGTGCCGCTGCGCACGCGCGACCTCGTCGGCCTCGGCCTCGACGCCCACCGCTTCGGCTTGTCGCTGCCGTCGCGCGCGCGTCGAGCGCGGATCGAGGGGATGCTCGAGGCGGTCGACGCGAGCGCCTTCGCCGACCAGCGGGTCGGCAGCCTCTCCGGCGGGGAGCAGCAGCGCGTCCTGATCGCGCACGCGCTGATCGCACGGCCGCGGCTGCTCCTGCTGGACGAGCCGCTCGCGAACCTCGACCTGCGCAGCGGCCATGAAGTCGTCGCGCTGCTCGCGCGGATCGCCCGCGAGCAGCAGATCGCGATCCTGATCTCGGCCCACGACATGAACCCGCTGCTCGGCGTGATGGATCGTGTCGTCTACCTCGCGGCCGGGCGGGCCGTGAGCGGCACCGTCGATGAGGTCGTCCGCACCCAGGTGCTCAGCGAGCTCTATGGCCACCACGTCGACGTGCTCAGAGTGCACGGTCGCGTGCTGGTCGTGGCCGGCGAGGCGGGCGAGCTGGCCGGCGCGAGCGACCAGGCTCATACCCACACCCAGGTCGAGGTCATCGCGTGAACCCGACCCTCGCAGCGATCTTCGCCCCCGGCCTGTTCACGAGCTCGCCCGTGCAGATCGCCGCGCTGGTCTGTGCGATCGTCGCGGTCGTCGCGGGTGCGGTCGGTATGTTCACGGTCATCCGCGGCCAGTCCTTTGCCGGTGAGGCGCTGGGCGATATCGGCACGACCGGCGGGGCGGCCGCGTACCTGATCGCGGCCGGTCCGTTGTGGGGGTTCGGCGCGATTGCGGTCGCGGGCGCGGCGGCGATGGAGCTGATCGGCATCCAACGCCCGCGTGGGCGCGATGTCGCGACCGGCATCGTCCTCGGCGCTGGACTCGGCGTCGCCGCTCTCCTGCTCTACATCGACACCGTCCAAGACAGCACCACCGGCGCGACGTTCACGATCGTGTTCGGCTCACCGTTCACGATCACCAGCTCGGCGATCCCGCTCGTGATCGTCCTCAGCGTGATCTCACTCGGCATCATCGTGTTGCTGTTTCGGCCCCTGCTGCTCAGCTCGATCAGCCCCGAGCTCGCCGCATCGCGCGGCATCCCCGTCCGACTCCTGGGCGCGGGATATCTACTCGCGCTTGCACTCACCGTCGCGCTCGCCGCGTTCACGATCGGCACGATCCTCAGCACCGCCCTCCTGGTCGGACCCGCCGCGACGGCGCTGCGACTGACCCGCAGTCCCGCCAAAGCGGTCTTCGCCGCGGCGCTGATCGGGATCGCAACGACCTGGCTTGGGATCGTGATGGCCTACGACAGCTACGACTGGCCGCCGCACGGGCAGGGCTGGCCCGTCAGCTTCTTTGTCGTCACCCTGATCTTCCTCGCCTACCTTTTCGCCGGACTGCCCAACTGGCGCCGCCACCGTGCGACAGCGACCCCGACCGACGCGGCGACGCGCGCCTGAGCATGTTCACGGGCTTCATGGTCAACGCCTGGACGGTCGGCTCGATCGTCTCGATCGTCGCCGGCCTGGTCGGGTTCTTCGTCGTACTCCGCGGCTCGGCGTTCGTCGCCCACGCGATCCCCAACGGATCGCTGGCCGGCGCCGCCGGAGCCAGCCTGATCGGCGTCAACACGATCCTCGGGTTCGGCGTGTTCGCGCTGTTCGGCGCGCTCGGCATCGGCGTGCTCAGCCGCCGCGGACGCCACGACGTCGCCACCGCACTCGCGCTCGTCGTGATGCTCGGGCTCGGTGCGCTGTTCGTCGACCTGAGCGTCGAATACACCCCCGAGATCTACTCGCTCTTGTTCGGCGAGATCCTCGGCATCAGCAACAACCAGCTGACAACGACAGTCGCCCTCGCGCTCGTCTGCGTGATCGCGATCATCGTGCTCTACCGGCCGCTCATGCTCTCCTCACTGCTACCCGACGTCGCCGCAGCGCACGGCATCTCCACCAACCGGATCAACCTCGCGTTCCTCGCGGTCGTTGCGCTCGCCACGACGATGACCGTCCCCGTCGTCGGCACGCTGCTGATCTTCGCGCTCATGATCGGCCCGCCCGCCGCCGCCCGCTCGTTCACCGACAGGCCGATCCACGCCATGGTCCTATCGGTGGTCATCGCGCTGGTCGTCGTGTGGTCGGCGATCGCTCTCTCCTACCAAACCAACTACCCCGTCGGCTTCTACGTCGGCACGATCAGCGCGGCTGCCTACGCGTTCGCACGCGGATGGGCTGCCTGGGCGCGCCACGCAACGATCCGCGGCGGGTCGGACCCGCAGCCCGCGCAGGTCGCGGGAAGCGCGGGCTAGACTGGACCGAAGGATGACGACCAATAGCCACGGCGGCTGGTACGACGGTGCAAGCCAGGCTCTCCACGACGCCGGTTACCGGCGCGGCGCCGCCCGGCACGCCGTACTCGAACTGCTCGACACCCAACCGTGCGCGGCAACCGCGATCGAGATCGAGGACACCCTCCGCCATCAGGCGAAGGCCACACGCCCGGTCTCGCGCGCCAGCATCTATCGCATCCTCGCCGAACTCGAGACGCTCGGCCTCGTCACGAGACTCGAGGTCGGGCAGGGCATCGACCGCTTCGAGGCGGTGCGCGGCGGGCCCGGCCACCATCACCACCTCGTCTGCGACCACTGCGGCACGCTCACGCCATTCGCCGACGAGGAGCTCGAACGCGCCATCCGCCACGTCTCCCAACGCGTCGCGCTCGACGTCTCAGAACACGAGGTGGTGCTTCACGGCGCCTGCCCCGACTGCGCCCCGTAGCGGGCCGGCGGCGCCGAGGTCGAGCGGCAGGGACGAGATGGCCAGAAGGCCTGCCGGCTCGCCGGCCACAGCTGGGTCGAACGTTAAGCTCACGTGGTCGCGCGCACCAGACTGTTGCGCGCCGCGGACGAACCGTTGAACTGTGCCGCCGAGGCGGAGCCGTCCGGCGCGTACGTCGCAGACGATCGCGCTCCTGGCGAGTGGGCAGTCGGCCTTCTTGGCCGGAGCGCTGGCGGAGGACGTGGATCCGCTCGCCGGCTCCTCCACGAAACTCGTGGCAATCGTGTGCGAGTCGCCGTTGAAATCGTGCCAGCTCCAGATGGCGATGTAGGTCCCCGGCTTGAGGCGTTTGATCGGCGTGCCTGACGCGGTGTTGACGTCGTCGAGCGTGATCCCCGGCTTGATGCGGTTCGCCGGTGTGATCGTTAGCGAAATGGGATAGCCGCTCGGGATCACGCGGTCGTGGGGTCCGAGGAAGGTCGCCTGCGCCCGCGCGGTGAATGGCCCGTAGACGGTCTCGCCATCGATCGGCGAGGTGGTGGATATGTCGGGGACCTCCGTCTGGGTGAGGCCACCGCTTCGGTCGTCGGCCTGCATCACAGCCTCGTCCGACAGGCCCTGCGCCGACCCGCTCGGCGGGCAGATCCGGCCGGTCAGCGTTGCGCCGTTCTGACCCGTCAGCCCCGCGACCGAGCTCGCCGGCGAGGGCATCGTGGGAGGCGCTCCGTAGTAGAGGCCGGGCTGGCACCTGCTGCCGGCCGCGAGCACCGTCTGCTCGCCGTCGACCACGGCTCGGAGATGGGCCAGGTGCAGCGTGGTCAGCACCCTTCGTCCGTTGCTGAGCGTCAGGAGGTCGCCGCCGGTCAGCGGCGGCGCGCCGCCGAACGGTCCGACCACAAGCGTGCCTGCGTGGTTGGCATGTCCGGAGAGCGTTTCGGCGCCGCGTGCGCGGGTCACGCGGTACTTGTCGCCGGGCACCAGGCCCGAGCAGACGGCCACGCCGAATTGCAGGTCGGCCGTGCAGGTGGGG
The DNA here is from genome assembly GCA_964483345.1 of uncultured Solirubrobacteraceae bacterium. GTDB lineage: Bacteria > Actinomycetota > Thermoleophilia > Solirubrobacterales > Solirubrobacteraceae > Palsa-513. The sequence continues at coordinate 3,467 of CAZABN010000023.1, read as the reverse complement.
AAGCCCGTCAGTCTCATGAGCGGCAGGACGTCCGCAAGCGGACTGCTGAACGTCGACTGCGCCCCGGGCTCGCCGAGCTGGACGGTGAGATCGACAAGTGCGCCCGTCTCGTTGCCCTGCGCGTCGAGCGACGGCCCAAGCGGCTGCGGCTGCGTGAACGCGCGGTTGTCAACCGAGCTGAACGTGACGGCCTCGCCGGCGGAGATCGGGCCGGTTGTGATCGTCGCGGTGTCGGTCTGGGTGTTGCAGGTGTCGTTCGCCGAGTAGGCGGTGGTGCCGACGTCGAGTGTGAGCACGCCGGTTTGGAAGCATGGGCCCAGCGTCACAAGGTCGCCGCTGCTGAAGTCGGCACCGTTGTCGAGGTCCGTCCAGCCGGTCCAACCGCCTTCCTCGAACGCGTTGCCGCCGCTGCCGGTTGTGATGAAGTCCGGCGGCAGCGGCGTGCCCGAGTAGGTGACCGTGATCAGGTCGCGGTCGTCGCCGACCGCGAAGGGCGCCAGCGATAGCGACCACTCTCCATTCGCGCCGGTGGTCGCGGACGCCTTCGCCACCTCGGTGGCGAGCGCGCTCTGCGGCATGTTCGCGCGCCCACCCCGACGCTTGCGATAGACGGCGACGGTGACCTTCACGGCGGCGGTGTTGGAGCCGATGTTGCCGCTCACGGTGCTGCTGAACTGCGTCAGGTTGACCTGGGGGAGCGGCAGCGGCGATGCGGTCTGGGTCGTTCGCTGTACGCAGCCGCCGTCGTCGTTGGACCACATCTCCTGAATCAGGTACTCGTGACCGCCGATGAGCTGGTTGTAGGGCGAGCCGTTAGCGGCATAGCCGAGCGGGTTTCCGATCTCCGGGCCCGTCTCGCACTTGTCGGCCACCTCGTAGCCATCCGGGTCCATCCAGCCAGTGCCTTCGGGATCGGTGATCGCCTCCACCGTCTCGTGGGCGACGGTGTCGATCGTCGCCTCGGCGTCGGGATTGCCCTCGGGGTCGGCGCCCGGCCCGGGCACGACCTCGACGATTGGGTCGATGATCACGCTGTAGATCGTCAGGCCGTCGGCTCGGTCCATCTCCTCGTGGTAGCCGGCGAAGCTGTTCGTGCCGCAGGAGCCGACGGTGATGCATTCATCGACGTTGGCCGGCAGCAGCACGAACCAGATGTTGCCCAGGCCGCGCTCGTCCGCCGGTGCAACCGCGTCGATCTCGGCCTGGATCTGGCCGTCGGTCAGGCAGGTCGGCACGCCGTTTGGTGATGCGCAGCCGCCCGACGACGGATAGGGGTCGACGTCATCGCTCGAGTCGCTCGCCGCGTCGTAGGCGATCGAGTAGCTACCGGGCACCGCGGTGGCGCTACCGGTCTGCTGCCCGTACTCGTGCAGAACCGAGAAGACGTTGCTCGTCGTGCCGCTCGCGGCGGCTGCGTCGGTCAGGAACTGCTTGAGGAGCGCCTCGTAGCCGGGGGTGAAGGAGTAGCCAGCGGGGGCCCAGAAGATCGTGTGGACGGCGACGTTCGCGTCCATGACCGCGCCGCCGTGGTAATCGACGGCCGTCTCCGCGCCCGTCGCGACGTCGGTGTCCGCGTAGGAGGGGAAAAGTCCGAGCGCACCACCGACACGCGGATGGAATGTCGTGCTCGCCACCGCGTTGCCGCTCCACAGCGCCAACGCCGCAAACGTCGCGGCTCCCAACCCGATAGCCCTGCGCATCGTCCCTCCTCGGCTCGTCCAGAAGTCCCTGCCCGCCCACATCGCGGCAGCTCAGTATGTCGGTGTCGTCGAAGACCGCGGCCCAGCATACGAGCAGCGGCCCTCGAGCGCGACCGCGGACGTTGAGGGTCCGTCTCGTGAGACGCCCGGGCGGAGTCGAACTCGCCTGCGCGGCTTTGCAGGCGGCCGCCTTCACCGCTCGGCCACCGGGCGTGGATCGGCCTTGACATCGCGGCGGTCGGACCCGGCTCGCCTTGCCCGGTGCGCGGGTGCAGGTCGACGCGCCGGCACCGTGGGCCGCCCGGACACGCTAGCTTCCGCTTCTTGATATTGTCAAGTATCTTGATCAGCTTTATGGAGTTTATGCGCGGGAGATAGCGTTGAACGGCGTGCGGATCGACATCCATCAGCATCTCTGGACCGAGACGCTCGTGAGCGCGCTGGAGGCTCGCTCGCGCCTGCCGTTTGTCCGCTGCGATGGCGGGCTCTGCATGGTGCACGTAGCCGGCGAGGTGGCCTCGGCGGTCGAGCTCGAGAGCGAACAACGCTCGCACCGGGTCGCGCTGCTCGAGCGCGACGCCCTCGACGGCGCGGTGATCGCGCTTTCCAGCCCACTAGGCATCGAGGCCCTGCCGCGAGCCGAAGCGCGGGCGTTGATCGATGCACACCTCGATGGAGTCGAAGCGCTTGGTGCCCCGTTTCGGGCGTGGGGGCCGCTGGCCCTGGACGGGTTGCGCCACGACGACGTGGATGCGGTGCTCGAGCGCGGCTGCGTGGGGGTCTCGCTGCCCGCCGGGGCGTTCGGACCGTCGTCGTCGCTGGATTTGCTGGCGCCCGTGCTGGTGCGCCTCGAGCAACTGGATGCGCCTTTGTTTATCCACCCGGGACCGGGTCTCGGCGCCCGGCCCAGGGAGTGCGGGATCGCCGATCCGCTGTGGTGGCCGGCGCTCACCCGATACGTGGCGCAGATGCAGTCGGCGTGGCTCGCGTTCAGCGCGCTCGGACGCCGAGCGCACCCGCGGCTGCGGGTGGTGTTCGCGATGCTCGCCGGCGGCGCCCCGCTGCTCAGCGAGCGACTGACGGCGCGCGGCGGGCCTGACGTCGCGATCCGCGATGTCCACAGCTTCTACGACACCTCGTCCTACGGTCCCGTGGCGATCGACGCGATGGCCCGCCGCGTCGGCGACGACCAGCTCGTCTACGGCTCCGATCGTCCGGTGATCGAACCGGTCGCGAGCGGCCGCGAGGCGGCGCTGAGCGAGAACGCCGGGCGGATGCTCGAACGCGCTGGAGTGCCGGCGTGAGCCTGCGGCGCTGCGCAGCCGGCTCTCTCGGGGCGATCGAGCTCGTGCGCTTCGCCGCCGAGCTCGCCAGGGCGCCCGAGCGCTGGCGCGAGCTCGTCCGTCCAGTCGGCGACGGGCGCGTGTACGAGGTGATCTGGTCGGATGAGCGCGTCAACGCGTGGGCGATCCGCTGGTCGGTGGACTCCGACACCGGGTTTCACGATCATGACGACTCGGCTGGCGCGATCGTTGTGATCGACGGCAGCGTGATCGAAGAGCGCCTGACAATGGGCGGAGCGCCGCTCGGGCGCCGATTCGGCGCCGGCCAGTCCTTCCACCTCCCGCCATCGGCGATCCACCGCGTGCGTCACGCCGGCACTCCCGCGCTCACGATTCACGCCTACTCGCCGCCGCTCAGCCGCCAGGGCGTCTACCGCACCGGCCCCGACGGCGTTCTCGAACGCGACGCGATCCCCTACACCGA
>CAZABN010000022.1:1810-24510 GCA_964483345.1 uncultured Solirubrobacteraceae bacterium | reverse complement strand
ACCGAGTACAGCCAGGGCACGATGCGCAATCTGCTGGTGCGCGAGCCGCGGCGCATACAGCTGCTGAGCGGCAAGTTCCTGGCGCTCGTGACCTTCATCGGCCTGGCGGTGGTGCTCGAGATCGTGGTCGCCTGCGCGGTTGCGTTCATCCTCGCACCGGGCCGCGGCATCACGACCAGCGCGTGGACCTCCAGCACCGGCATAAACGACCTGTTGCAGGCGACGCTGCACGTGTTCCTCGCCTCGGTCGGCTACGGCATGCTCGGCGCCGCGGCGGGTGTGCTGCTGCGCTCGCCGGGCGTGGCGATCGGCGCAGCCGTCGCCTACGTCGTCGCGATCGAGGGGATCGTCGTCGGCGCGATCTGGTCGAACGGCGACCGCTGGCTGCCGGGGCAGCTGTTCAGCGCGCTCGCGCACGGTGGCACGAGCGACTCCTCCTACCACCACTCGCTGGTCACGGTCGCCGTCTACGTGGTGCTGATCGCGGCCGGCACGCTCGCCGTCTTCAGGCGCCGCGACGCGTAGCGGCCGTCAGTCGGTGATCAGCACGTGCCCCGGCTGGGCCGCGACACGTTCGATCCAGCCGCGGATCGCCGGGTAGCCGGCGAGGTCGAAGCCGCCCTCCGGCGCGACGTGGGTGTAGGCGTACAGCGAGATGTCGGCGAGCGTGTAGCGTCCGCCCACGAGGAACGGCACGCCGGTCAGGCCGCGCTCGAGCGCGTCGAGCGCGCGGTAGCCGGCGGCTCGCCTGGCCTCGATCTCCGCGGACGGCGGCGGGGAGGCCGAGAAGGCGACCCAGAAGCGCACCACCGCGATCGTCGGCTCGAGGTCGTACTGCTCGAAGCACAGCCACTGCAGGACCTTCGCGCGCTCGAAGCGCTCCTCGGGCACGAGTGGCGTCCCCTCCGCGAAGTACCACGTGATCGCGTGCGACTCGGCCAGCGCGCGTCCGTCGTCGAGGATCAGCGTCGGCACGCGCAGCGCCGGATTCAGATCGCCGAGCACATCCGGGCGGTTCGAGCGGTCAACGACGCTCAGCTCACGGCGCTCATAGGGCAGCCCGAGGTGCGCCAGCACCTGGCGCACCTTGTAACAGTTGCCGGACACGCTCGAGTCGTAGAGGAGCATCGGCTGGGTCCTCAGTGCTCTGGCTTCGGCGCGGGCATGCGCGCAGCGTAGCGTCCGCTGGATCAGGCGTGATAATTGCGTGATGGCATCCGCGAGCGAGCACGCCGCCCCCGAGGTACCGCTGCGTGGCGGCTGCCTGTGCGGCGCCGTTCGCTTCGAGCTCGACGAGCGCCCCACCGACGCCGGCTACTGCCATTGCACCCGCTGCCAGCGTCGCACCGGCACCGCCGCCTCGCCGCAGGCGCGGATCGACGGCCGCAGCTTCCGTCTGACCGGCGGCGAGGAGTCGCTGGGGGTCTGGCGGCACCCCGACGGCGGCTTCGAGAAGTGCTTCTGCGTCCGCTGCGGCGCGCATCTCTTCAGCCGCAACCCGGACGAGCGCACGCAGATGTCGATTCGGATGGCGGCGTTCGACGAGGACCCCGGCGTGCGCCCGCGCTGGCGGGCCTTCGTCGCCTACGCCGCACCCTGGGAGCCGATCCCCGACGACGGCCTGGAGCGCCACCAGGAGCGACGTCCGCGCTGAGCGCGGGTCTCACCGCCGGGGCGGCCCGTGGCGCTCCGAGCGGATCACGACGGCGACGGCGAGCACGATGATCGCCCCGCCGAGCAGCGTGATCGCGGTGATCCGCTCGCCGAGCACGATCGCCCCGAGCGCCACGGCGACGATCGGGTTGACGTAGGCGTATGTCGAGACCTGCGAGATCGGCGCGTGCTGGAGCAGCCAGACGTAGGCCGTGAAGGCCAGGATCGAGCCGATCAGCGCGAGGTAGGCGACGGCGATCAGCGAGTCGGCGGAGGCGTGCTCGGTCAGGGCGCTCCAGTGCTCGCCGCTCAGCGGAGTGAGCCCGAGCAGCACGGCGCCGCCGATCAGCATCTCGTACGCCGTACCGGCACTTGCGTCGGCCGGCATCGGCAGACGTCCCGACAGCCACGAGCCGAGCGCCCAGCACGCGGCGGCGCCGACGACGAGCAGCATGTGGCCCACGCTGACGCCCTGCTGCGCGCCGCCGCGGAGCACCAGCAGGCCGACGCCGACGAAGCCGATCGCGAGGCCGGCCAGCGTCGCGCGTTGTGGGCGATCGTGGGCGAGCGCGCGAATGACGAGGATCCACAGCGGCGTCGACGCGACAAGCAGCGCGGCGAGGCCGGACGGTACGTGACGCTCCGCATAGGTCACAAGGCCGTTGCCCGCGACGAGCAGCAGCAAGCTGATCAGCACGAGCGACGCGAGCTCGCGCGCCGCGATGCGCGGCAGCCGCCTGCGCCAGGCGGCGAGCGCGGCGAGCAGCAGCGTCCCGGCGGCGACGTAGCGCACGCCGGCGCCGAGGAACGGCGGGATCGTGCGGTCCATCACGCGGATCCCGAGGTAGGTCGAACCCCAGGCGAGGTAGACGATGACGAGTGCGCTCCAGACCGCGCGCACCGGCGGGTGCGGCTGAGCGGGCGCGCCGACCTGCGCTTCGCTCACCGTAGCGGCGGCGCCCGGTCGGGCCGCGCTGACGCAGTGAGGGTGTGGGGCGCCTCGGCGTGAGCCACCGGGTCGAGTGTAACGGGGGCGCGCTCGAGCGCCCGGAGGTCTATTCCCAGACCTTGACCGACTGGACCTGCATCGTCGCGGGGAATGCGGTCGACGCATCGGGTGCGCCGCCCCAGTCGGAGGATCCGCCGACGGCGAGGTCGGCGATCAGGTAGAAGCCGGTGCCGTCGTCGAACGGCCAGAACTGACCGTTCGCGGTCGCCTCGGTCTCGCTGTACTGCGCGTACGCGATGCCGTCGACCGCCCACGTGATCAGTCCGGGCTGCCACACGACCTGGTAGTCGTGGAACCCCTGGGTCGCATCGTCGGCCATCGTCGTGGCCTGCCACTCACCCCAGTAGGGGTTGGGCGCCCAGTTGTGCAGGCTGCCGTAGACGATGTGGGTGTTGCCGAGCAGCATCTCCTGGGCGTCGATCTCGCCCCACGGGTTGCTGCCGTTCGGCTGGTCCAGCCACAGCGCGGACCACAGGCCCTGGCCGCCCGGCATCTTCGCGCGGAAATCGACCATTCCGTGGGTCATCGAGAAGCTACCCTCGGTGGAGATCCAACCCGACTGGTACGGGTAGCCGCCGCTGGCCTGGTCGATCGCCGTCAGTGCCGCCGACGAGCCGGTCAGGCTCACCTGCGACGGCTGGAAGAGCGTCGACGAGAAGCCGTAGCTCCACATCCCGGCCGACCAGTCGGTGGGGAGGCTCGAGCCGTCGAATTCATAGTCCTTGACCGGATTGCTGTAGTTCACGATCGGCGCAAAGCCGCTCGGCAGGCCGATGATCGGGTTCCCGTTCGGGCCAAAGCTCGCGACCGGCGCAGCCGGGGCAGCGGGAGGCGTTGCCGGCGGCGTGGAGCCCGTCGAGCCGGTCGTGCCGCCGGCGCCGCTCGCACCGGTGGGACCCGTCGCGCCGGCTGCCGAGGAGGTGGCCTTCGCCGGCTTGCTGACCACGCCGCTCGCGCGGGTCTTGCCGGCGCTGGCCGGCGCGGCTGCAACAGCGATGCTCTGCGGCGCGGTCCCGTTCGCCACGGACCCGATCCTCCGCAGCAGCACGCTGACGTGCGCCCGGGCAAGTGCGGGTGTGACGCGGACCGTGAAGGCCAGTCGGTTGATCGCGAGCGTGAGCTGCAGACGCGCGCTGTGCGACTGCGCATCGACCCGCGCACGGCGCGCCAGCGGACCGAGCTCGACATCGACGAGGCGTCCAGGGTTCTCAGCGGTCGCGACGGTGACGCTCACGTCGTACACGCCGGTCGAGCGAAGCTGCTCGCGCAGCGTCCTCGCGACCGGCGCGGTGGCGGTTGGCGCCGGCGCCGGCGTTACAGGCCCGAACATAAAGGCGGACGCGCCGGCCGGCACGGCTGCGGCGGCGAGGGCGACGAGCACGAAGATGGACGCCTTGACGCGATTCCTGGACACCCTTCTTCGATCGGGCGGCGATCGTGGGTGGGCAACGGAACGGCGGCCTTATCAACGTCTGTTCGATCGCGGCGATGGGGCCCGTGTGGGTGCCCGGACGAACGTTCGATGTGCCCGCACGGGCGAACCGTCACCGATTGGGGGTCCCTCGGGCATCCGGCGTGGGCGCCGCTCGACCGCGCCGTGGGTGTCTCCCCCGGCCGCGCGCGGTCGTCACCCACGGCTCGAAACCGGTGGTATTTCTCCCCAACCGGCAATACGTCGCCGCCGCAGCCGTTACATTGCCATGCGAAACGTCGCACTGCACGGCGATGCGCAGCTTCCTCGAGCCGACTTGCGGCCAGCGGGGCGGGAGGAATGCGGCATCGAAACCACACTCGAAATGGCTCCACGGCCGCGGAGGTAGCACCGCGATGAGCGTCAGGGATACGACGGCAGGGACTGCGGCACTGTTCTCCAGGGGCGGGCGGGTGAGCCGCGCGACGGCCGCCCGACCGGCGGCTTCCGTCAGCGTGGTGATCCCCACGCTCAACGAGGCGGCGAACCTTCCGCACGTGCTGGCAGCGATCCCGGAGATGGTCGACGAGGTGGTGCTCGTCGACGGCCACTCGAAGGACGGCACGATCGATGTCGCCCGCACGATCCGCCCCGACGTGCGCGTAGTGCTCCAGGACGGCCGCGGCAAGGGCAACGCCCTCGCCTGCGGCTTCGCCGCCGCTTCCGGCGACATCATCGTGATGATCGACGCCGACGCCTCCAACGACCCGCGCGAGATCCCACAGTTCGTCGCGGCCCTGCTCGCCGGCAACGACTTCGCGAAGGGCTCGCGCTTCGCGCCGGGCGGAGCCAGCACCGACATCACGCCGATCAGAGCGCTCGGCAACCGCATGCTCGGTCTCGCGGTCAACCTGCTGTTCGGCACGCGCTACACCGATCTCTGCTACGGCTACAACGCGTTCTGGCGCCACTGCCTGCCGCACATGCACGTCACCTGCGACGGCTTCGAGGTCGAGACGCTGATCCACGTTCGCGTCGCCCGCGCGGGGCTTGCGGTCGCCGAGGTTGCGTCCGTCGAGCACGAGCGCATGCACGGCGAGAGTAAGCTCAGTGCCGTGCGAGACGGGCAGCGCATCCTGCGCATGATCCTTCGAGAGCGTGTTCGCCGCGAGCCTGCCGCCAGGCATCCTGACGGATGGCGGCCGACGTTCCGCGAGCTGCCGCCGGTCGCCGTTGGCCACGGCCGCTCGCTCGCGGCAAGCGCGACTCTGTTCATGGGCAGCGCCGCAGAGCGGGTTGCCCACATCTCGCCGGCTCCTGGGCCCAGCGCAACAGCGACGGCGAGATGCGAACAGTTCGTTCCGACGGCGCTCGGTTGACAGCCGCACAGGCGAGCAGCGGCGTCGGCGGCGGCGCCGTCACGCCCGCCCAGGTCCAGCGCGAGGCGAACGAGCGTCTGTGGAGCTCGGGCGGCCTGGTCCGCCGCTACGGCGGCCGCCGGCTGCGGCCCGCCGAAAGCGCGCTGTTCGACCGCTACGCCGCGGCGCTTTCGGGTGTCGTGCTCGAGCTCGGCTGCGGCGGCGGACGCCTCACCGGGCATCTGCTCGAGCGCGCGAGCTCAGTCACCGCCGTCGACATCGCTCTCGACATGGTCGAGCATTGCCGGCAGGCCTATCCGCAGGCGACCGTCCTCCAGGGTGACCTGCGCGATCTGGCGCCGTTCGCCGGCCAGAGCTGGGACGCGATCGTGGCCGGCTTCGCCGTGATCGACGTGCTCACCGACGACGAGCGTCAGGCGTTCCTCGCGCAGACGCATGACCTCCTGGCGCCGGGAGGGCTGCTGATCTTCTCTTCGCACAACCTCGCCTACGCGCCGCTGCTGCGCGGCCCGCTCCGCAGCATCAACGCCACCAACCCCGTGAGCTTCCTCAGCCAGGTGCTGAGGCTCCCGCGCAGCGCCCGCAACCGACGGCGGTTGCTGCCGTGGCAGCAGGTCGCCGACGACCACGCGATCCTCAACGATTCCGCGCATGACTTCTCGGTGCTCCACTACCACATCACGCGCGACGCCCAGGAGCGCCAGCTGGCCCGGCACGGGTTCGACCTGCGTGAATGCCTGAGGCTGGACGGCGAGGTGGTGGCGCCCGGGGAAACGGCGCCCAGCTGGCATGAGCTCCACTACGCCGCGACGCGTTCGCAGCCCGACGGGGCGCCCGCGTGATCCGCCGCCGCCGCCACGGCGCCGCGACCGGAACGGTCCGTCGCGGCGTGCGGGTCGGGATCGACCTGATGTCCGTCGACGCGGTCGAAGAGTCGATCCGCGTCCACGCCGGGCGCTATCTTAGGCGCGTGTACACGAGCCGCGAGCTGCGCGACTGCGCGACGTCGGGCGGAGTGCCCGATGCCCGACGGCTCGCCGCCCGCTTCGCCGCGAAGGAGGCGGCGATGAAGGTGCTGCGCGCAGGCGACGAGCCGCTGCCCTGGCAGACGATCGGCGTCTGCGCCGACCGTTTCGGGCGGCCGGCCCTCGAACTCACCGGGGCCGCCGGCGATCTCGCGCGCCGGCGCGGCATCGAGGCGCTCGACGTGAGCCTCACGCACGAGGGCCCGTTTGCCGCCGCGGTCGTCGTCGCCCGGGTGCGTGACGAGCGGTGAGCGCCGACACCCGCACCGTGATCCGCAGCGTGCTTCGCGAGCACGCTCGCCTGCCCGTCGACATCGACACGCTCGACGACGACACCGATCTCTTCGCCGCCGGCATGACATCGCACGCGAGCGTGAACCTGATGCTCGCGCTCGAGGACGCCTTCGACATCGAGTTCCCCGACCGGATGCTCACGCGCGGGGTGTTCGACAGCGTGTCGGCGATCGCGAGCGCGATCGCCGAGCTCTCAGGTGACGGCGAGCCGTCCGCCACGGGCGGTGGGGCGTGACCTCGAGCGCCGCTCGATGAGCGTGCCCGTGGATTCCGAGCAGGCGCTGATCGACGCGGTTCGCGCGATCGCCGACGAGGTGGCGGCCACCGCCGCGGACGACGTCGACCGTGAAGCCCGCTTCCCGATCGAGGCGATCGACGCGCTCCGCGGCGCCGGCGCGCTGTCCGCCGCGGTTCCCGAGGCCCTGGGGGGCGGCGGCGCGACACTCCAGACGATCGCGCGCTGCTGCTTCGAGCTCGGCCGCCGCTGCAGCTCGACGGCGATGGTTTTCGCGATGCACCAGATACAGGTGCTGACGATCGCGCGCCATCTCGACGGCGCCCCGTGGTTCGAGGGCTACCTGCGCGAGGTTCACCAGGAGCAGCGCCTGATCGCTTCGGCGACCTCGGAGGTCGGGACCGGTGGCGACATGAGCCGCTCGATCGCCGCCGCGACACCCGAGCCGGACGGCGAGCTGAGTTTCGAGAAGCAGGCGCCGACCGTCAGCTACGGCGCGTATGCCGACGACCTTCTCACGACGCTGCGGCGCACGCCCGAGTCGGAGCCGGGCGACCAGGTCCTCGCACTCACAAAGTCAGGCCAGGCCGAGCTCGAACCGGCCGGCGCCTGGGACACCCTGGGCATGCGCGGAACCTGCTCGCCAGGGTTCGTCGTGCGCGCGAGATTCGCCCCCGAGCAGGTGCTGGCGGCACCGTTCGCCGAGGTCATGAACCAGTCGATGGTGCCGCTCTCGCACATCCTCTGGTCGCACGTCTGGCTCGGCATCGCGACGGACGCCTTCGAACGAGCTCGCGCGTTCCTGCGCGCGAGCGCGCGCCGACGTCCCGGCGAGCCGCTGCCGGCAGCTGCACGCCTCTCGCACGTGATGGCGGAGCTGACGCTGCTGCGGGGCGAGGTCTCGCAGGCGCTGCACGACTTCCAGGTCGACGACGTCGACGATCGCGCGCGCCTGATGACGATGGCGAGCGTGCTGCGCTTCAACAACCTTAAGCTCGCAGCCTCCGAGCACGCTCCGGGCGTGTGCGCCGGGGCGCTTGAGGTGGTCGGCATCGTCGGCTACCGCAACGACACGCCCTACAGCGTCGGGCGTCACCTGCGCGACGCGCTGTCAGCTCGGCTGATGGTCGCAAACGAGCGCCTGCATGCCACCGACGCGGCGCTGCTGTTGATCGCCAAGGAGCCCTGATGCCCGAGGTTCGTCAGGCCACCGCGGACCAGGCGGCCTTCCGTGACGAGCTGATCGCGCGTGGCCTGTTCATCGACAGCGGCGTGCCCGGGCTCTACGGCAGAGGGGCCACGTTCGAGGACATCCGTGGGCGCGTGGACGCCGTGATCACGCAGGCGGCCCAGGCCGACGCCCCGGAGTCGATGCGTTTCCCTCCGCTCCTGCCGCGGCGCCAGATCGAAACGATCGGCTACCTGCACTCGTTTCCGCATCTCGCGGGATCGGTCTTCGCCTTCGAGGGCGGCGAGGAGGAGGCGCTGCTGCAGGGCGAGCGCGCCGATCGCCACGAGGACTGGAGCGAGTTCCAGCGGATGACGGCGCTCGCGCTCGTCCCGGCGGCCTGCTACCCGGTCTATCCGGCGGTCGCCGCGCGCGGCCCGCTGCCGGCGGGCGGGACCGTCGTCGACGCGGGCGGGGCATGGGTGTTTCGCCACGAGCCCTCCGAGGACCCGGCGCGCATGCAGATGTTTCACCAGCGCGAGATCGTTTCGCTCGGAGCGCCGGAGGAGGTGCGCGCCTGGCGCGACCGCTGGAGCGAGCGCGGGCTCACCCTGCTCCGCTCGCTCGGCCTCGACGCCCAGCGCGACCGTGCCACGGATCCGTTCTTCGGCCGCGGCGGGCGGATGCTCGCGGCAAATCAGCGCACCCAGGAGCTCAAGCTGGAGCTGCTGGTGGGGATCGCCGGCGATGAGCCGACGGCGGTCGCGTCGTTCAACTACCACCAGGATCATTTCGCCGCGAAATACGGGCTGACGCTGGCCGATGGCGGCGCAGCGCACACCGCGTGCCTCGGCTTCGGCCAGGAGCGGATCGTGCTCGCCCTGCTGCACACCCATGGCCTGGAGCCGGCGTCGTGGCCGGCGGAGGTGCGCCGGGAGCTGTGGGGAGGATGAGCACGACGCGGACCGGCACCTATCGCAGCCTCTTCGAGCTCGATGCCGGCAACTACCAGCCGCACGCGGTGCACGACAGCGGCCGCACCTACATGGAGACCAACTGCTACACCGACATCATCATCGAGCTCCTGCACGGCCGCGGCGATGAGCCGCTCGCGGCGCTCGGCTGCCTGGTGCGGACTGACTTCGAGGGCGACCAGTGGACCTTCTTCAAGCCGCCGCCGGAGGATCTCGAGTCGCTGTTCGGCATCGACATCCACGAGATGCAGCCATATCGCCCGCTGCCGCTGCAGATCGCCGAGCAGATCGACAGCGGCCGCACGATCATCGTCGAGCTCGACTCGTGGCACCTGCCCGACACGGCGGCGACGAGCTACCACCGCGAGCACGTCAAGAGCTCCGTGGTCGCCGAGGCGATCGACCTCGAGCGCGGCTGGCTGCGCTACTTCCACGGCGCGAGCCTCTACGAGCTCGAAGGCGACGACTACACCGGCGTCTTCCGGCTCGACGGCGAACCCTCGCCGGAGATCCTTCCGCCCTACACCGAGCTCGTGCGCTTCGATGCCGGGCCGCGGCTGCGAGGCGGCGAGCTGCGGGCAGCCGCCCGCGCCTCGCTGCAGCGCCACCTCGGCCACCGGCCGCAGAGCGATCCCTTCGAGCGCTTCGCGCAGGCGCTCGCACGCGACCTGCCGGTGCTGCTGGAGGCGGGCCCCGAGGCCTATCACGCCTACGCGTTCGCGACGGTGCGGATGGTGGGTGCGGCGTTCGAGCTGGCGGCGACACAGGCGCAGTGGCTGCTCGGCGACGAGGCCGTCGCGGCAGCTGCGCCGATGCGCGAAATCGTCGAGGGCTGCAAGGTGCTCGGCTTTCGCCTCGCGCGCCGGCGCGAGTTCGATCCGGCGCCGATCGTCGAGTCGCTGAGCGTTGCCTGGCGGCAGGCGATCGCGGCGCTCGAGGAGGTCGTCGGATAACACCCGGGCACGCCGAAGCCGGCACGCTGGAGTACACCGTGCGGGGCGCAGTCGAGGGACACGAACGCGCCGAGCTGACTGATGGCTGGGAGGTGGCGGGCTCCGATCCGGGGTCGTGTCCCGATCAGCAAGCGCTCGATCAGCTCGCCTGGCGTCCCGCGCTGGTGCCGGGAGGGGCCGCCGACGTGCTCCGCGCCGCCGGCATGTCCGCGGCGCAGATCGCCGCCGCGCCGCTGGACCAGCGCGACTGGTGGTTTCGCTGCCGTCTCACCGCGGCAGCGGCCGCTCCGGGTGAGCAGCTGGTGCTGGTGTTCGAAGGGCTTGCGACCGTCGCCGAGGTTTTCCTCAACGGCGCCCGCATTCTCACCAGTGAATCGATGTTCGCGCGCTCGGCCGTCGACGTCACCGGGCTGCTGCGCGCGGAGAACGAGCTGGCGATCTGTTGCCGCGCGCTGACGCCGTTGCTCGCGGTGAGTCGCCGGCCCCGTGCGCGCTGGCGGACGAGGCTTGTGTCCGAGGGCGCCCTGCGCTTCTTTCGGACGATGCTGATCGGGCGCGCACCCGGGTTCGCGCCCGGTCCTGCGGTCGTCGGACCGTGGCGGCCGATCGCGCTCGAACGCCGCCGGCAGCTCGCCCTCACGGAGCTGAGGGTGCGACCACGCCTCGCCGGCGATGACGGCATCCTGGCGATCCGTGCGCGGCTCACCACGCTGGCGGAGCCGGCGCCCGAACGGGTCTTCGTCGAGCTACAGGGTACGGGGGGCAGCCATCGGTGCGAGCTCGAGCTGGTCGCCGGAGCGGAGCAGCTGGAGGCGTCCGGCGAGCTGGCCGTCGCGGACGTCGCGCGCTGGTGGCCGCACACGCACGGCGAGCCCAGCCTCTATGCGCTCACGCTCCACGTGCAGGCGGGCGACCAGACGCTGAGCGTCGACTGCGGCCGCGTCGGCTTTCGCGAGCTCGGCGGCGGCGAGCAGCTCGAGCAGAGCGGTTTGCAGCTGAGCGTCAACGGCGTCGGCGTGTTCGTGCGCGGCGCGGTATGGACGCCGCTCGAGGCGAGCGGTCCGCCGCCGTCGCGCGCGCAGCTGAGGTCGCTGCTCGAGACGATGCGCGCCGCCGGGATGAACATGGTGCGGATCCCCGGAACCGCCGCGTATGAGTCCGCCGCCTTCCACGACCTCTGCGACGAGCTGGGGATGCTCGTCTGGCAGGACTTCATGTTCGCCAACCTCGACTACCCCGAGTCCGACCCTGCCTTTCTCGACGTCGTCGCGCGTGAGGGGCGCCAGCTGCTCGACGACCTCGGCGGGCGCCCCAGCCTCGCGGTGATCTGCGGCTCAAGCGAGGTCGCCCAGCAGATCGCGATGCTCGGCCTCGATCCGGCGCTCGCCGAGGGGCCGCTGTACGGCGAGCTGCTGCCGGGGCTGCTGCACGACGCTGCGGTCGACGCCATCTGGGTGCCCTCCGCGCCATGGGGCGGGGCACTGCCATTTCGTCCGGATCGTGGCGTGGCCAACTACTACGGCGTCGGCGGCTACCGGCGCGGGCTCGACGACGTGCGCCGTTCCGAGGTCCGCTTCGCGGCGGAGTGCCTCGCCTTCGCAAACGTGCCGGATCAGCCCGTGCTCGACACGCTCGCCGAAGGTCAGACGGCGGGCGTCGCGGTGCACGATCCGCGCTGGAAGGCCGGGGTTCCGCGCGACGCCGGAAGCGGCTGGGACTTCGACGACGTCCGCGACCACTATCTGGGCTCCCTGTTCGAGGTCGATCCGGCCGAGCTGCGGCGAAGCGACCACGAGCGTTACCTCGAGCTATCGCGCGCGGTCAGCGGTGAGGTGATGTCCGAGGTGTTCGGCGAATGGCGCCGAGGCGGCTCGCCATGCGGTGGCGGCCTGGTGCTGTGGCTGCGCGACCTTTGCCCGGGCGCCGGCTGGGGGATCCTGGACCACCGCGGCGAGCCGAAGGTCGCCTACCACCACCTGCGACGGGTGCTGGCGCCGCTGGCCGTGTGGAGCACCGACGAGGGTCTGCGCGGGATCGCCGTCCATGTTGCCAACGACCGGCCCGAGCCCGCGCGCGTGCGGCTGCGGGTCGCGCTCTACAGCGAACTGGGGGTGCGCGTCGAGCAGACCGCGCAGGAGCTCGAGCTCGCGCCGCACGGCTACAGCGTGCACGACCTCGAGGAGATGCTCGGCCACTTCGTCGATGTGTCCTGGGCGTACCGCTTCGGTCCACCGGCACAGCAGGTCGTCGTCTGCAGCCTCGAGCGCGACGGCGGACAGGGCGTGGAACTCCTCTCGCAGTGCTTCAGGCTGCCGGCCGGCCGCCTGCTGGCCCGCGAGCCCGCCGCGCGGCTCGGGCTGACGGCGACGCTCACGCCATCCGGGGAAGACCGCACCGAGCTGCAAATCCGCGCACAGTGCTTCGTCTACGGTGTGCGGGTGCATCTTCCGGGCTTCCGAGCGGCGGATGACGCGTTCTCGATCGAGCCCGGCGGCGAGCGCAGGATCGCCCTGGCACGGGTCGACGGGGCACCGCCCGGCGCTGACGGCGCGCTCACAGCGCTCAACCTCGCCGGGCGCGTGCCGATCATGTTCAGTGAGGCCTGATGACCGAACTTGTTCCGCACGCCCTCTACGAGGGGCCACTCGCCGCTCGACGCGGGCATCCCTTCTATCTCGCCACGGCGCCCGACGCCGTCTTCGCGATGCTCCACACGCCCGAGGAGACGGCACACTCGGAGACCGGCGTCATCCTCTGCTCGCCGTTCGGCTGGGACGAGCTCAGCGCTCACCGCAGCCTGCGCTGCTGGGCGGGGGAGCTCGTGGAGGCGGGTCATCCGGTGCTGCGCTTCGATCTTCCCGGCAGCGGAGACAGCGGCGGCTCGCCGCGTGAACACCACCGGCTCGAGACCTGGACCGCGGCCGTGGACGCGGCCGCGGCATCGCTGAGAGTGACGGAGTGTTGCGAGCGGATCGTGGCGATCGGCATCGGCTTGGGCGGACTCGTCGCCGCCAACGCGCTGGCTCACGGGGCGCCGATCGACGACCTCGTGCTCTGGGGCGTCCAGTCGCGTGGTCGCGTGTTCATGCGGGAGCTTCAGGCATTCGCGCGAATCCTCGACGCGGGGGCCGTCAACGCCAGCGCGGTCAAGGACACGCCGCCCGCGCCCGCCGACAGCGAGGTGCTCGGCGAGGGCGCGGTCAACGCGTCGGGCTTCCTGCTGACGGCGGAGACGGTCGCCGAGATCGAGGCGCTCGACCTGCGCGCGCTCGCGGTCCCCGACGCGCAGCGACATCGCATCCTGTTGCTGCGACGCGACACGAGCGAGGCCGACCGCAACCTGGTCGAGCACTACGAGCAAAGCGGCGCTCAGGTGACGGTCGCGGACGGGCCCGGCTACGGCACGATGATGGTCGATCCCCAATTCGCCAAGGCGCCATGGGAGACCTTCGCGTACACCACCAGCTGGATCGCGCAGGGCGCCGCCGCGGCGCCCGCGTTCACGGCACCGGTGAGCGCACCGGCGCGCAGCGCCGAACTCGAGCTGCACGTCGGCGACGCGTTGATCCGCGAGACGCCGTTCGAGTTCGACTTTCACGACGAGCGGCTGAGCGGCGTGCTGACCGAGCCGGTGTCGACGGCGGCCGGCGAGCCGGCGCTCTGCGCAATCCTGCTCAACGCCGGCGCGCTGCGACGGATCGGGCACCACCGCATGTGGGTCGAGGTGGCCCGTCGCTGGGCCGCTCGCGGCATTCCGACGCTGCGACTGGACGTGGTCGGCGTGGGCGACTCCGATGGCGAGGAGGGGCGGTACGCCGCACGCACGTCCTTCCAGCGCGCCGAGTTTGCAGCGCAGGTGATCGCGGCGTGCGACGAGCTCGAACGGCGCGGGCTCCCCCCGCGCTTCATCGTCGGTGGCCTGTGCTCCGGCGCCTACTGGGGTCTGCATGCCGCGTTCGCCGATGACCGCATCCGCGGCCTGCTGCTCGTGAATCTGCTGGCGTTCTTCTGGAGCGACGACTTCGGTGCGACGCGCGACGCGCGGCGCACCCGCGCTCTGCTGCGCGAACGTGATCTCGCCACGATCGCCCGCATCGTCGCGACCGACCGCTGGCGGACGGTGAGGATGGCGCGCGTGTTGTTTCGCCGCGCTCGAGCCGGCCGAAACCGGGGCGGGGGAGAAGGGCCT
Source organism: uncultured Solirubrobacteraceae bacterium (assembly GCA_964483345.1). GTDB lineage: Bacteria > Actinomycetota > Thermoleophilia > Solirubrobacterales > Solirubrobacteraceae > Palsa-513. Next base: position 10,220 of record CAZABN010000022.1, on the reverse strand, counting down.
GTCGCGGACATCGTCGGTGCGCTGGAGCAGCTGCGCGACCGCGACGTCGAAACGCTCCTGCTGCTCTCACTGGGCGAGCCGCTGTATGACGACTTCGTCTCCTTTGGGCTGCTGCAACGCCTCGCGGAGTGGCCAAACCTGCACCTGGAGCGCGTTCCGACAGCCGAACATGTCTTCCGCTCGGCCTGGTCGCAGATCTACATCCACGACGCCCTGGACGACGCGCTCGCGCGCACGCTGGGCGAGAAAAGCCGCCGATCGGCAGCCGACTGAGGCTCACCGGCGGCCGCGTCGGCTCCGCCAGGCCAGCGGGTACTGTGTCGAACATGTCCGAGTCAGGCTTGGAGTCGGTCACGGTCACGGTGATCGTCTGCAGCCATACGCTCGAGCGCTGGGAGAACCTGAGCGCCGCGGTCGAGTCGGTGCACGCACAGACGCTTGTGCCGGCGCAGACGATCGTCGTGATCGACGGCGACGAGGAGCTCGAACGCCGCGCGCGCTCGCAGCTCGACGGTGTCGAGGTCGTGCGAAACCGCCACAGGCCCGGCCTCTCGGGGGCGCGGCAGAGCGGCGCCGAGCTTGCGCGCGGTTCGATTCTCGCCTTCCTCGACGACGATGCGGTCGCCGATGACGACTGGCTCGAGCAGCTCATGGCGGTCTACCGCGACCCGATGGTGCTCGGCGTCGGCGGCTCGATCGAGCCGGCCTGGGAGCAGCCGCCGCCACGCTGGTTCCCGCCCGAGTTCAACTGGGTTGTCGGCTGCAGCTATCCGGGCATGCCGGTGAGCGCCGAGCGAGTCCGCAACGTGATCGGCGCGAACATGTCGATGCGCGCGGCTGTGCTCGCGCGGGTCGGTGCATTCGACTCCAGGCTCGGCCGGGCGCCGGGGGCGAGAGCGCTCTCCGGCAGCGCCGAGGAGACCGAGCTCTGCATCCGCGCCGCACGCCTGCACCCGGGCCACTACTGGATCTACGAGCCGCGCGCTCGCGTCGTGCATGCCGTGCCGGCCCAGCGCGGCACCTGGCGCTACTTCGTCCGCCGCTGCGCCGTCGAGGGCACCGCGAAGGGCGTGCTGACGCGGATCGCGGGCGGCGCGGATGCTCTTCGCTCCGAGCGTGCCTACGTTCACTCCGTCCTGCCGCGCGCGGTGCGGCGGGAGCTGGCCGGCGCGGCGCGAGGCCGCCGCGACGGCCTGGCGCGCGCGTCGGCGATCGTGTCGGGGCTTGCGATCACCGCCGGCGCCTACGGCTGGAGCCGGTGCACGGCGGCGGTTCGCGAGGGCACGGCCGCGCACGCCGGGAAGCGTTCGCCATCGGGCGAGGCGGACGGGCCGCGCGACGACGATCCGTCGGCAACGCCGGCTGCTCCGTTGGCTTCGGGGCGGCAGGTGCCATGACCGAAAGCTCAACGGACGACCGAACGCGCGAGCGCCACGACGGCCGTGGGCTGAAGGTCCTGATGGTGACGCCGCGCTACCTGCCGGAGATCGGCGGGGTGGAGCGCCACGTGCACGAGGTGGCGACGCGCATCGCGGCGAGCGGCGAGGCGGCGGTGACCGTGCTGACGACGGTCCGCGACGGGCGTCTCGCGAGCCTCGGTCGCGACGGGGAGGTCGAGATCCGGCGCGTCGCGGCACACCCGCGCGGGCGCGACTGGATGTTCGCGCCCGCGATCGTGCCGGTGATCGCGAACGGCGGCTGGGATGTCGTGCACGTGCAGTCCTACCACACGCTCGTCGCCCCGCTCGCGATGGCTGCAGCGGCCCGCCGTCGCATCCCCTACATCGTCACCTTCCACGGCGGCGGGCACTCGCAGCGGATCCGCAACCAGGCCCGCCGGGGGCAGCGTGCGCTGCTGCGTCCGCTGCTCGTGCGGGCCGCGGCGCTTGTCGCGCTCGCTCCGTTCGAGATCGACACCTACTCGGCGGAGCTCCGGATCGGGCGCGAGCGGTTCGTGCTGATCCCCAACGGCGTGGACCTGCCGGCGCCCGCGGCGGCGGACGCTCGCAACGGAACACCGGTGCTCGCCGGTCCGCTGATCGCCTCCGTCGGCCGGCTCGAGCGCTACAAGGGCCACCAGCGTGTGATCGCGGCGTTCGCGCATGTGCGCGCGGCAGAGCCGCAGGCACGCCTTTGGATCGCCGGCTCCGGCCCGTATGAGGCGGCCCTGCGGCGCCAGGCGGCGGACCTCGGCGTCGCCGACGCGGTCGAGATCAGCGCGGTCGCCGCGGGTGACCGCGCCGAGATGGCGCGACGCCTCTCGCAGGTCGACCTCGTCGTCCTGCTCAGCGACTTCGAGACCAATCCGATCGCCGCGCTCGAGACGATCTCGCTCGGCCGTCCGCTGCTCGTCGCGTCCGGGTCGGGTCTCGGTGAACTCGCAGACCGCGGCCTGGCGCGCGCGATCGACCCGGGTATCGCACCGCAGCAGGCCGCGGCGGCGATCATGCGCGAGCTGCACGACCCGCTCGAGCGCCCGGCGGTCGCCTTGCCGACCTGGGACGACTGCGCCGCGGGGCTTCTGGCGCTCTACCGCCGCGCCTCGGGCAGGCCTCGATGAGGATCCTGATGCTCGCCCAGTTCTATGCCCCGATCGTCGGCGGCGAGGAGCTCATGGCCGAGGCGCTCGCGCGGGCGCTCACCCAGCGCGGCCACCATGTCGCGGTCGCGACGTTGCGCCAGCCCGGGATGCGCGACTACGAGGAGCTTGACGGGATCGCGGTGCACCGCCTGCCAGGGCTCGCCCAGCGGGTGGGACGCCTGTTCAGCGACACGGGCCGCCGGCACGCGCCGCCGGCGCCGGACCCCGTGACCGTGGCTGCGCTGCGACGCGTTATCGCGCGTGAGCGACCCGATGTCGTGCACGCCCACAACTGGCTCGCCCACGCCTACCTGCCGCTGCGCCACAACGCCCCCGCGGCCTACGTGCTCAGCCTGCACGACTACAGCCTGATCTGCGCGACCAAGCGCATGATGCGCCACGGCGCGCCCTGCAGCGGTCCCGGTCTGAGCAAGTGCGTGGCCTGTGCCAGCGGTCATTACGGCCCCGCGGTGGGGGCGCCGGTCGCGCTGCTGACGATGCTCGCCGGCCGCGCGCAGCAGCGCACCGCCGATCTCTTCCTACCGGTCAGCGACGAGGTCGCGAGGCGCTGCGGCCTGACGACATCGAGCCTGGCCTATGAGGTGGTGCCGAACTTCCGCGTCGACGCCGGGCCACCGGTGTTTCTGGACCCAGCGCTGCTTGCGCGGCTCCCGGCCGAGCCGTTCATCCTCTTTGCCGGGGACATCACGGCCGATAAGGGGGTCGGCATCCTGCTCGACGCCCACGCCCGCATGACCGTCGCGGTCCCGCTCGTGCTGGCCGGCCGACCGGTCGATGCCCACCTCATCCCCGTGCGCGAGAACGTCATCAGCCTCGGTCTTCTGCCGCACGATGCGCTCCTGGCCGCCTGGGGGCGCTGTGCCGTTGGCGTCGTCCCGTCGATCTGGCCGGAGCCGTTCGCAATCGTCGTGCTCGAAGCGATGGCTGCGGGCGCCCCGGTCGTGGCCTCGCGCATCGGCGGCGTGCCCGAGGCCGTCAGCGACGGCGAGAGCGGGCTGCTCGTGGCGCCCGGGGACGCCGGCGAGCTGGCCCGCACGCTCGACCGGCTGGTCGGCGATCGGGCGCTGCGCGAGCGGCTCAGCGCGGGCGCGCTGGCCCGTGTCGAAGCGTTCAGCGCGACGGCCGTCATCCCGCGCTACGAGGCTGCCTACGAGCGTGCGCTCGCGACCCGGAGGATGACCCTCACCGTCCGCTGAGGGCAGTCGCAATGACCGTTCCCGTCACGACGCCGGCCCAGTCGCCGCGGGCTGCAGAGCAGTCCTCGGCACTCGGCTGGCTGCCATGGACCTTCCTCGCGGTCGCCGCCGGCCTGATGGCGGCCAGCGGGGCGGACGCACTGTCGCGCACCGGCCACAACGGTGGTTCGCCGTTGTTCTGGCTGGCGCTGGCGCTGATGATCATCCCGGCCGCCTTCCGCCTGTGCGGCGCGCGCGCGCGGCCCGGGGAGCGGATCGCCACGGTCGTCGTCGTCGGCATGGGGCTGTACGCGGTCAAGATCCTGCGCGACCCGTTCGGCTTCACCTACGGCGACGAGTTCGCGCACCTCCACAACCTGCAGTCGATCCTCGCCAGCGGAAGGCTGTTCGGCGCCAACTCGATCCTGCCGATCACGCCGCGCTACCCGGGTCTCGAGATGCTCGCGGCGCTGATCGCGCGCGTGGGCGGGATGTCGCCTTTCGCCGCAGGCGTGACGACGGTCGCCGTCGGGCGGCTGCTGATCATGCTCGCTCTGTACGTCCTCTACGCCCGCCTGAGCGGCTCGGAGCGCGCGGCGGGGGTCGGGGCGCTGCTCTACGCGGCGACGCCGAACTTCCTCTTCTGGTCGGCCCAGTTCGCCTACGAGTCGCTGGCGCTGCCGCTCGCCGTCGTGGCGCTGTTCGTGACGATCCGCTGGGCGCAGGAGCGCCGGCCCGGCATGCGGTGGCCGTGGGAGCTCGCCTTCGCGGTCGTCGCCGCTGCGGTCGTCGTCACGCACCACGTCTCGTCCTACGTGCTGGTCGCCTTCCTGTTCGCGGTCTGCCTGATCCACTGGCGGTTGCACGGGCGGGCGGGAGCGCCGTGGCTCCTGGCCGCCGGGAGCGCGGTGCTCACGATCATCTGGCTCGCGCTTGCCGCCGGCGGCACCGTCGGTTACCTGAGCCCGGTGCTGACCAGCGCCCTGAAACAGGTGATCCAGACGCTCGCCCGCGAAACGCCCACACGCACGCTGTTCGCGAACCAGGGCGGTGAGGTGACCCCGCCCGCCGAGATCATCGCCGCGATGAGCGGGATCATCCTGCTCGGACTCGGTCTGCTCATTGGTGTGCGCCTCGTCTGGCAGCAGCGCTGGCGCAACCCCCTGATGGTGCTGCTCGTGCTCTGCGGCTTCGTCTACATCGGCACGCTGCCGCTCCGGTTCGTGCCCGCCGCGTGGGAGACGGTGAGCAGGGCCGGGGATTTCCTGTTCGTCGGCGTCGGCCTGACGGTGGCGCTCGGCATCGTCTGGATGCTCGAACGTGGACGCAACCGCCACCCGGTACGGCGGCGGCTGGGGTTCGCCGCGGCGATCATGATCGTCTTCGCCTCCGGAGTGATCGCCGGATGGCCGGCGAACGAACGCCTCGCTCAGCCGCGCCGCGTCACGGTCGGCGGTCACACGCTCGACCCGACGGCGGCCGTGGCCGCGCAGTGGAGCGGGCGAACGCTCGGAGCCGCTCAACGCGTGTTCGCGCAGGACGCCGACGCGCGCTACTTCCTCACCGACGCCATGCAACCGTCCTTCACCGGGGACTTCGCGCCCGACGTCGACTACCTGCTGAACGCGCCGACGCTGACGCCGGGGATACGCAGCATGCTGCGCGGCTACGGCGTGACACTGGTAGTGAGCGATCGTCGAGCGATCAGCAGCGACAACCTGTTCGGCTTCTTCCTCGACGTCGGGCCGCCCTCGCTCACGCCGGCGGTGCCGGCGCTGAAGTTCGACACTCGCGGCGCCAACGTCCTCTATGACGCGGGCGATCTGATGATCTACGGGGTTCGCGGCCTGTGGTGAGGCGGCCCCGCACCGACCTCGCGCTCGTGCTCTGGCTGGCGCTCGCCGCCTGCCTCTTCGTTGCGCTGATCCCCTCGAGCGTGGCGGTGCTGCGCGTGCCGTTGTGTCTGCCGCTGGTCTTGGCGCTGCCCGGGTATGCGCTGGTCACCGCCGCGTTCTCGCCCGGCGAGCTGCGCACCGCTGAACGCGTGACGCTGTCGATCGCCTTCTCCATCGCGGCGGCGATGATCGCCGGCCTGCTGCTCGAGCTGTTCCGCGTGCGGCTGACGACGGCTCCGTGGATGGCTCTGCTGACGGTCTTCACGTTCGCCGCCGCGTGGTGGGGCAACGTGCGTGGGCACGCTCGCCCGCTGGCGATGCGGGCCCCGCCCATCCGGCCCGCGCAGGCCGGAGCACTGGCCGTCGCGTTGGCGCTGATCGCCGGCGCCGCCGTGCTCGGCTTCACGCCCCTGGCCCCACCGAAGGGCACCCAGGGGACCAGCGTGCTCTGGCTCGTCCCGGCTCCGCATGGCCGCAACGCGGTCTGCGTCGGCGTTATCAACGAGCAGCTGCATGACACCAGCTACGAGGTGTCGGTGAGCGTGGCGAGGAAGCTGCCGCAGCAGTTCGGCCCGATCACCCTCGCGCCGGGCGCGAGCTGGAGCCGCGTGATCCCGCTGGTCCTCCGGCGGCCGCTGGTGAACGCGTCGCTGAGCAAGACGAAGACGTCCGTCAGCTACCGCAGCGCGGTGCTGCGGGACTGGAACATCAGCACCGCGCGCTGCTGAGACACGGGCGCCGGCGTCACCGCGAGAGCGCTTTGCGGCCGACCGCGACCACCCGGCGCACGAGCGCTCGCTCGCTCGAGGTCGCGGGCAGCGCGAGATAGCCGGCGGTGTAGACGGCGGCGCCGGCCAGCCCGCTCAGCGCGATCTCCGGGATCGTGGCCGGGGCGAGCGTGGCGTGGATCAGAAGCAGCACCGCGACCATCGGGATCAGCGGGATCACCCCCGGCACGACCACGCGCGCGCCGATCTCCGCGGCCGCCACGTGCAGCACGCGCGCGCCGAACGGCAGCACGATCGCGGCCTCGATGAAGGTGGCGACGAGCGTGCCGATCGCGACGCCGCGGACGCCGAGCGGTCCGATCAACGCGATCGAGAGCGCGAGGTTGAGCGCGGCTGATCCCAGCGCGAAGGCGACCAGGGGCCGATGGCGGTTGATGCCCTGCAGAGCCTGCGAGACGGGTGCGATCAGCGCCTCGAGCGCCGCTGCGAGCGTCAGCAGCACGACGATGTCGGTGCTCGGGGCGGCCTGGGGCACCCACGCCAGTAGGAACGGTCGCGCGAAGATGATCAGGGCCCCGCCGACGATCGAGAAGAGGGCGACCGTCAGGCGCAGGCCGGAGAGGTAGATCTCGCGCAGCATCCCGGCGTCGCCCTCGGCGTGCGCGGCGCTGGCGAGCGGCAGCAGGACGAACACGAACTGGCTCGTGAGCTGCCCCGGCAGGCCGCTCAGCTTGCGCGCGATCGAATAGGGGGAGACGGCCCGCACCGGCAGCGATGCGCCGATCACGAACTCGTCGCTCTGCAGCTTCACCACCTGCGCGATCTGGATGCCGAAGAGCGCCGAGCTGAAGAGCATGACGCGCCGGGCGTGGCGCCGCTGCGCCCCGTGGAAGCCGAAGCGCAGCTCCGGCGCCGTGCGGCGGATCAGCCAGATCGTCGGGGCCAGCCACAGCAGTGTCACCGGCACCGTGAGGGCGGTGATCGCGAGCACCTTGCCGCCGAGTACGAGAATCACGACGATTCCGGCCCCGAGGCTCAGCATCGCCAGCGACGCGACCGCGTTGATGAGGTCGTAGCGATTCAGGCCGCGGAGCACCGCGATCGCGCAGTTCGACGGAAGCTGCACGGCGACACCGACGGCGGTGATCACGACCAGCCACGACGTCGTGGCGTGCTCGTCGGACGGAACGTTGATGATGTGGGGGACCAGCGGCGCGAGCAGCGCGGCGAGCGCGACGACCGTCACGGCGAGGGCGCAGTAGAGCCACAGCGCGGTTGAGATCAGCTCCGACGCGGTTTCGTTGTCGCCGCGCGCGCGGTGCTCGGCGACGTATTTCGTGACCGCCGAGGCGATCCCGAGGTCCGCGAGGCTGCCGTACGCGACGAATGAGGCGACCAGCGCCCAGAGGCCGTAGTTCGTCGACCCGAGGTGGCTCACGATGATCGGCGTCAGCACGAACCAGACGCCGAGATTGATCAGCCGGCCCGCATAGTTGGCCGCGGTGCCGAATGCGACCTGGCGGCGGATGGCCGCGTTCTTGTCCTGTTCGACGGCCATTGGTCTGCGCGAGCGCGGGGATCCTCGCGTTGCCCGCATTCAATCAGTGTCGCCGGGCACCCGTATCGGGCTGTGCGGGCGCCCGCTACTAGAACAAACGTCCAGAAGAAGCCGCTGGAGCGCTACGAGCGTCGAGCGGACTCTGGTTTCGCGCCCTCGGGGCCGATACGGACCGTATGCCATTCATGCAGCTCGATCGCCCATGTTTCCTGCGCCAGGAGCTGCTCGACAGCGAGGCCGTCTACGAGGTTGTCGCGGAGGAGGACGAGCTCGTCACAGCCGAGGTTGTCCGCGCTCCCGGTCTGCCACGCGGCATGCGCGTCAAGCTGCTCGCTGAGGCGGTGCGTCAGATGGAACGCTCCGAGCACGTGGCGCCGAGCGCCGTGCTGGAGCCAAGCGCGCCAGTCGAGGCGCCGGCGCTGCGCCATCCCCGCTTCGCTGCGCGCTGACGT
>CAZABN010000022.1:0-1710 GCA_964483345.1 uncultured Solirubrobacteraceae bacterium | reverse complement strand
ATCCCCGCTTCGCTGCGCGCTGACGTGTCGACGGCGGGTGTTGCGCCATCCCCGCGTCGCCGCGTGCTGACCTCGAGGCGGGGGCGGGGCGGCGCGCTGGCGCCGGCCGCGAGCGTGGCGTTGCGCGGCGCTGCTCAGTTGTAGAGGCGCACCCAGTCGACGTCGAGCGTCGCCGGGAAGGGCGCTCCGGCGGCCGGCGGTCCGGGCCAGCCGCCGACGGCGAGGTCGAGCACGATGTGGAACGGGTGGCCGTCGAAGACCCACTGAGCGCTGGACGGGAGTGTGCTCGGCGTCGCCGTCGCGTAGGGCGCGCCGTCGAAGGTCCACGTGATGCTCCCTGGTCGCCAGATCACGCCGTAGGTGTGGAAGGTGCCGGTGAACGCCGTCGTGGAGGCGAGCGTGGCCTCCCACGACTGGAAGTTCGACGAGCCGCTGACAGGGCCGTGCAGGGTCGCGAAGATGGAGTTGGGATACGGCGAGATGGCCTCCATCACGTCGATCTCCCCGCACTGGGGCCAGCACGCGCCCGGAGGCGCCGAGCCGGGGGGAGTCGGATCGCCCAGCAGCCAGAACGCCGAGCACAGTCCGCTGCCGTTGCTGGGCAGCCGGATGCGCGCCTCGAGCTCGCCGTACTCGAACGAGAAGTGGTTTGCGCTGTCGATCTGGGCGGAGTCGTAGCTTGGACCGCCGTCGGCGGTGATCGCGAGGTTGCCGTTGCCGTCGAGCGCCGCGTTCGCGGTGCTCTGCGTGTTCGTCGAGAGCGTGTTGTCGCCGCAACCGCCGTAGCTGTCGTCGCTCCAGTTCGCGGGGTTCGGAGCCGTGCCGGCAGGGCCGTTGAACTCATCGGACCATACGAGGCGTTTGTAGGGGCCGGTTGGTGGGCTGACGATCGTGGCGCCGGTGCTCCCGGTCGCGCCGGTCGCGCCGGTCGGCCCGGTTGGGCTGCCGCTCGCCCCGTAGCTGACGACGCGTGGCAGTGTCGACTGCGCCGGCTGCCGCGAGGTCGTGATCGTGACGCCCGCCTTGGCGCCGGTGCTTACCGTGCGCACCGTCAAGCGCCTGCTGTGCACACGCACGTCGAACGCCAAGGTGATCCCGGCCCCCGGGGTCAGCGGCACGTTCAGCGCCGAGCGCGAGCCTACGAACACGCTGACCGACTCGTCGGTGGGCGGAGCCGCGATCGACACGACGACGGCGTAGGCGCCCGGCGCGGGCACGCGCTTGACCAGCTTCGTCGAGGCGGTCGGCGTCGTCGTCGCGCTGCGCGCTGCGGGAGCGAGCGTCGACGCCGCGATGATCAGCGCAGCAAAGGCGACGGCCGCGGCGAAGCGGCGCGTCAAGGCGACTCGACGGACGGACACCATCAGCGGCCCCGGCCCTTCGCACGCGGTGTGCTTCCTCTACGCGGTGTGGCGGGCTGTGGAAGTGGAGCGCGCTTTTGGAGCATCCACGTCACCACTCCAGTGTGGCACGCCGGGATGTCGGGCTTGACGCGCTGCAAGCGCGCTCGCAGGCGGCGGGCTACGGCCGGGCTGCGGCGGCTGCGGCGGTGTGCGCGGCATCGGTCGTCGCGGGGCGGAAGTGAGGCTTCGCCAGCAGCAGCTGCACGTTGCCGATCCGGCCGCCGCCGAATCCGCCCTCGCAGTAGGCGAGGTAGAGCTCCCACATCCGCTGGAAGCGTCCGTCGTAGCCGAGCGAGCGCACCCGCTC
>CAZABN010000021.1:0-25825 GCA_964483345.1 uncultured Solirubrobacteraceae bacterium | reverse complement strand
AGCAGCGCCGCGTCTCCTCCGACGAGCAGCTCGGGCGCAACGACCCGTGCTGGTGCGGTTCGGGCAAGAAGTTCAAGCGCTGTCACGGAGCATGACCAGCGCCTCCTCATCCGAGCCGACGCCGGCAAGGCTGCAGGCGATTCGCGACCAGCTCTCGCTGCTCGCGGACTATCTTTGACCCCGCGAAGCTCGCGGAGCGCGCCGCCGCGCTCGAGACGCAGATGGGTGAGCCCGGGTTCTGGGACGACGCCGAGGCGGCGGCGAAGCTCGGATCCGAGCATGCGCGCCTGACGCGCCGGCTCGAGCGCTTCCGGCGCGTCGCCGCCGACGTCGAGGAGCTCGAGGCGCTCGACGAGCTCGCGCAGGAGGACGAGGAGCTGGCGCGCGAGCTCGACGGCGCGCTGGACAGTGTCGAGCGCCAGCTGCTCGAGCTGGAGGAGGAGCGCCTGTTCTCGGGTCCCTACGACGCCGGCGACGCGATCGTCACCGTCAACGCCGGCGCCGGCGGCACCGACGCGCAGGACTGGGCGCAGATGGTCCTGCGGATGGAGATGCGCTGGGCCGAGAAGCGCGGCTTCACGGTCGAGCTGCTCGAGGAGAGCCCAGGCGAGGAGGCCGGGATCAAGTCGGCGTCGTTCCGCGTCAGCGGCGAGAACGCCTACGGCCTCTACGGCTCCGAGAAGGGCGTCCACCGCCTCGTGCGGATCTCGCCGTTCGACTCGGCGAGCCGCAGGCAGACCAGCTTCGCGGGCGTCGAGGTGGCGCCGGTCGTCGACGACGACGGCGAGATCGAGATCAGCGACGACGACCTGCAGGTCGACACCTACCGCGCCAGCGGCGCCGGCGGCCAGCACGTCAACAAGACCGATTCGGCGGTGCGGATCACGCATCGCCCGAGCGGGATCGTCGTGCAGTGCCAGAACGAGCGCTCGCAGTCCTCGAACCGCGCGACGGCGATGGCGATGCTGCGCGCCAAGCTGGCCGAGCGCGAGGAGCGCGCCCGCCAGGAGGAGATCGCGCGCGCCAAGGGGGAGGCGCAGGACGTCAACTTCGGTTCGCAGATCCGCAACTACGTCGTGCACCCCTACACGATCGTCAAGGACCTGCGCACCAACTACGAGACCGGCGATGTCCAGCGCGTGCTCGACGGGGATCTCGACCCGTTCGTGCGCGCCTATCTCCTATGGGCGTCACGGGCCTAGAGCCGGCGGACGAGCGGGACCTGCGCGAGCTCGTCGCCCGCGCGCTCGCGGAGGACGTCGGCTCCGGCGACGTGACGAGCGAGGCGACGGTGCCCGCCGGCGCCCGCGCGCGCGCCTCGATCGTCCAGAAGGAGGCCGGCGTGATCTACGGCGTCGCGGTCGCGCTCGCGGCCTTCCGCGCACTCGATCCGCAGCTCGTCGTCGAGCGCAGCGGCGAGGAGGGGGCCTGGCACGAGTCCGGCAGCGTCGTGCTCGCGGTCGCCGGCAACGCGCGGGCGCTGCTCGCCGCCGAGCGCACGGCGCTGAACTTCCTCGGACGGCTGTCGGGCATCGCGACGCTCTCCGCGCGTGCGGCCGAGGCCGTCGCGGGCACCGGCACGCGGGTCCTCGACACGCGCAAGACGACGCCCGGGCTGCGCGCGCTCGAGAAGCGGGCGGTGGCGGCCGGCGGGGCAACCAACTACCGCCAGGGCCTCTTCGACGCGGTGCTGATCAAGGAGAACCACATCGCCGCCGCCGGTTCGATCACCGCCGCCGTGAGCGCCGCGCGCTCGCACGCGCCGACGCTCGCGCTCGAGGTCGAGGTGCGCGACGAGGCGGAGATCGACGAGGCGCTGGCGGCCGGCGCGCAGCGGCTGCTGCTGGACAACATGAACATCGAGCAGCTGCGCTCCGCCGTCGCTCGCGTGGCGGGACGGGCGGCGCTCCAGGCGAGCGGCGGCGTCACGCTCGAGACGCTGCGGGCCGTCGCCGCGACCGGCGTAGACTTCGTCTCGATGGGCTCGCTGACGCACTCGGCTCCCGCGCTCGACCTGTCGCTGAGCCTGGAGCCGCTGCGATGAACGCGCTGCCGATGGCGAGCGACGCCCCGCCGGCGCTCGGCGCGCGCGAGATCGCCGAGCTGTCGGAGGAGATCCGCGCGCTCGCGCAGGCCCGCGACGCCGTCATCCTCGCCCACAACTACCAGCTCCCGGAGATCCAGGACGTCGCCGACTTCGTGGGCGACTCGCTCGCGCTCTCGCAGCAGGCGGCGCGCACGCCGGCCGCGACGATCGCCTTCTGCGGCGTCCACTTCATGGCCGAGACGGCCTCGATCCTCTCTCCCGACAAGACCGTCCTGATCCCCGACCGCGACGCTGGCTGCTCGCTGTCGGACTCGATCACCGCCACGCAGCTCGCGGACTGGAAGGCCGAGCACCCGGGCGCGATCGTCGTGATGTACGTCAACACCTCGGCGGAGGTCAAGGCGCTGACCGACTACTGCTGCACCTCCTCCAACGCCGTGGCCGTCGTCGAGCACATCTACGCGACGCACGGCGCCGGCTGCGAGATCCTGTTCGGTCCCGACATGTTTCTCGGGGCCTACGTCGAGCGCCAGGTCGGCCGGCGGATGCACGTCTGGGACGGCGAGTGTCACGTCCACGCCGGCATCCGCCCGGCCGACATCGCGGCGGCGCGCGCCCAGCACCCCGGCGCCGAGTTCCTGATCCATCCGGAGTGCGGCTGCTCGACCGCCGTGATGGAGTACGTGGCGGCCGGCGACATCGCCTCCGACGGTGTCCACATGCTCTCCACCGGCGGCATGCTGCGCTACGCGCGCGACGCCGCGCCCGGGTCGAGCGCGATCGTCGCGACCGAGATCGGGATGCTTTACCCGCTGCGCGAGGCCGCGCCCGAGGTCACCTTCATCGCCGCGAACGAGCGGGCCAGCTGCCGCTTCATGAAGATGATCACGCTGTCCAAGCTGCGTGACAGCCTGCGCGACGGCGTCCACGAGGTGCGCGTCCCAGGCCAGGTCGCCGACGCCGCGCGCACCGCGATCGAGCGCATGGTCGCGATCGGCGGCTGAGCGCCGCCGCGGCGAGTTCCCGCCGCGCGCTCGTCCGAGCGGCCGTCGTGAACGTCGTCTAGAAGTCCGCGGCCGCGTGCGGTCCGACGCAGGCGATCGCGAGCTGCTCGCTGATCCCGCGAGCCACCTCGACCACCTCCTCGAAGGTGACGCCGTCGACCGCCGCGATCACCGCGTCAGGATCGATCTGATCGTCGTGGATGATCGCCTGCTGGGCGGCATGGCGCGCGACGGCGCCGGAGTTCTCGAACGCGAGCACCAGGCGACCACCCGCGTAGGCGCGGGCGCGCTCGACCTCCTCCTCACGCGGGCCGTCGCGGCGCAGCTCGTCGACGATCTCGCGCATCCGCGCGTATGCCTCGAGGCACTTGCTCGAATCGAGCCCCGCTCCGAGCGTCAGCGCCGGCGTGTCGGCGAAGCTGTGGTCGTGCGCCCAGACCGAGTAGCACAGGCCCCGCTGCTCGCGGATCTCGTCGAACAGCCGCGATCCCATCGAGCCGCCGAGCAGCGTCGAGTAGATCCCGAGCGCGGCCCGCTGGCGGGGGTCGCCGGGATCGGTCGAGGGGCGGTAGACCATCCGCAGGTGTGACTGGTTGCTCTCGCGCGTCTCGACCAGCGTGCCGGGCACGAAGTCCGGCGCGGGCTCGTAGGGCGCGGGCGCCGGCAGGCTCGGGAAGCGGCCCCACAGCTCCTGCAGGGTCTCCTCGTCGGGCAGGTGGTCGGTGTTTCCGACCAGGAACGCGCCACCGCGCAGCGGGGACCAGCGACGCTCGCGGAAGGCGACGATGCTCTCGCGGCTGAAGCTCCGCAGATGCTCCTCCGGGCCGAGCACGGGCCGCCCGAGCGGGTGATCGCCGAACGCCGCGCGGTCGATCAGGTGTCCGGCGACCATCGCCGGCTGGTCGTTCGCGCGCGCGATCTCCTGAATCACGACGCCGCGCTCGCGGTCGAGCTCGTCGCCGTCGATGCGCGGCCGCCCGGCGATGTCGCTCAGCAGGTCCACCGCCGCCGCCGCCGCCTCGGCGCGCGCGGTGATGTGAAAGGCGACGAGGTCGTGGCTCGTGTAGGCGTTGATCGTCGCTCCCATGCGCTCCGCGGTTTCGTTGACGTCGCGGTAGGTGGGGTAGCGCTCGCCTCCCTTGAACACCAGGTGCTCGAGGAAGTGCGCGACGCCGTTCTCGGCCGGCTGCTCGGAGCGGGCGCCGGCGTCGAAGGCGACCAGCGCCGTCAGCGCGCGGGTGCCCGCGATCGAGATGCGGTGGATCGGCAGGCCGTTGGCGGCGACGGTGGTGCTGATCTCGGGCATCGCCCGCGAAGCCTACCGGCGGCGAGCCGCTGGGCCGACCGATAGGCTGACCGCGCTGACGATGAACGTGAAATCGACGATCAGGGTGCTCGGCGTGCTCGTCGTGCTCGCCGTCGGCATCTGGTGGGGCGGGCATCCCAGCGACCTTCCCGGCTTCCTGCGCAACGTCTTCGTCGCCAACCCGCACGACGCCGTGATCAGCGAGGCGCTCAGCGACATCCAGCACGACTACCTCCACCCGGTGGCACGGACCGGGCTGGTCAACGGCTCGATCGCCGGCGCCATCGCCAGCCTGGACGACCCCTACGCGGCCTATGACACGCCGTCTGAATACGACTCGTTCAACAACCCCAAGCCGGAGCGCTTCTCCGGCATCGGCATCGAGCCTTCGACGACGCCCGCCGGCCTGCTCGTCGACAACGTGCTGGCGGGAGCGCCGGCTGCGGCCGCCGGGATCCGCGCGGGCGACCTGATCACGGCGGTCGACGGCCACTCGCTCGCCGGCCTCGGCGACGCCGCCGCCACGAGCCTGATCCAGGGCCGTGCCGGAACGAGCGTCACGCTGCTCGTCAGACGCGGCGGCCGCGTGCTGACGTTCAGAATCAAGCGCGAGGAGATCACCACGCCGGCGCCGATCGTCTCCGACGTCGTCGCGACCTACCACGGCGTGCGGATCGGCGTCATCGAGCTGCCCACCTTCGACGTGCCCGGTATCCACACGCAGGTCGCCCAGGCGCTGCAGTCGCTGCGCGCCCAGCACGTCAGGGCGCTCGTGCTGGACCTGCGCGACAACGGCGGCGGGCTCGTCAGCGAGGCGCAGCTGGTCACGAGCATGTTCATCGCCCACGGCGTGATCGTGACGACGCGCGGGCGCGCGCAGCCGACCGACGTGATCGACGCGACCGGCCACCCGATCGCCCCCAACATCCCGATGGCGGTGCTCGTCAACGGCGACACCGCCTCCGCCGCGGAGATCGTCACCGGCGCGCTGCAGGACCATCATCGCGCGGTGATCGTGGGCACGCGCACCTACGGCAAGGGCGTCTTCCAGGAGCTGCGCCCGCTGTCCAACGGCGGCGCGATCGCCATCACCGTCGGGCGCTACTACCTGCCGGACGGCGAGAACCTCGGCGCCGGCGGTCTGCGCCGCGGTCCCGGCATCAAGCCCAACGTGATCGTGACCGCGGCGCCGAGCGCGAAGACCGACCCGCAGCTGAACGCGGCGCTCGCGCTGCTCGCCGCCAAGGCCCGTTGAAGCGGGGCACGCCCGCCTTCCCGGCTGTGCTCGAGCGGCGCGGGCGCTTCATCGTCGCGCGGCCGCTGTTCGCGCGCCCGTCGCCGAACCCGGGCCAGCTGACCGTGAGCCCCGGGCGCTCCGGCGCCGGACCGGGCGACCTCGTCCTCGTGTCGATCATGCCGACCGCCCGCGGCGGGCGCGCCCAGATCGTGCGTCGCCTCGGACGCCCCGACGTCGCGCGCGACGTGATCGAGGCGCTGATGATCGATCGCGGTCTCGCGCGCCGCTTCGATCCGGCCGTCGAGCGCGAGGCGCGCGAGGCCGCTGGTGGCGTGGACGCCGGACGCCGTGACCTGCGCGCGCTGACCACCTTCACGATCGATCCGCTCAGCGCGCGCGACTTCGACGACGCGATCTCGGCGGAGCGGGCGGATTCGGGCGCCGTCCGCATCTGGGTGCACATCGCCGACGTCGCGGCGCACGTGCCGCCCGGCTCGCTCGTCGACCGCGAGGCGCGCCGGCGCGCGACCAGCGTCTATGTGCCGGGTGCGGTGGAGCCGATGCTGCCGGCGGCGCTGTCCAACGAGAAGTGCTCGCTCGTGCCGGACGAGGATCGCCTGGCGGTGAGCGTGGAGCTGGAGCTGGCCGGCGCGCGCGTCGTGCGCGCCGCCTTCACGCGCTCGCTGATCCGCTCCGACGCGCGGCTCGACTATGACCGCGTCGATCGGATCTTTGGCGGGCAGGAGGCCGCGGAGGAGCCGTGGGCGCGTGCGCTCGCATTGGCGCGCGAGGCGGCCGGCGCGCTCGGGGCGGCGCGGTTGCGCCGTGGCGGCCTCGAGGTCGAGGGCAGCGAGCCGGAGTTCACCTTCGACCGCGCCGGCCAGGTCCGCTCGGTGCGGATCCCCGAGCAGACCGAGTCGCATCGGCTGATCGAGCACCTGATGATCGCCGCCAACGAAGCGGTCGCAAAGCTGCTGGCCGAGCGCGGCGAGCCGACGCTCTACCGCGTGCACGAGGAGCCCGACCCTGCGCGCGTCGAGCGGCTGGTGGCGGCGCTCGCCTCGCTCGGTGTGCCGACGCCGCCGGTCGGCGCGCAGCTCGGACCGTCGGAGGCGGGCGAGCTGGTCGGACTGATCTCGCAGGCCGTCGATCGCGAGGTGCGCGCAAGCGGCCGCGGCAGGCGGGCGTTTGGCTCGCTGATCCTGCGCTCGCTCAAGCAGGCCTATTACTCGCCGCGCAACATCGGCCATGCCGGCCTGCGCTCGCCGCGCTACTGCCACTTCACCTCGCCGATCCGCCGCTATCCCGACCTCGTCTGCCACCGGGCGCTGCTGTCGGCGATCGGCGCCGGCGAACAGGCGCCGGCGGCGAACGAGCTGGGCGAGCTCGGCCAGTGGACGTCGCTGCGCGAACGCGAAGCGGTCGACATCGAGCGTGCCGCCGACGACATCGCGCGCTGTTTTTTGCTCGAACGCGACGATCGCGGGCACACCTTCGAGGGCGAGGTCGTCGGCCTGATCGGCGCCGGCGCGTTCGTCGCCTTCGGCGACGGGTACGAAGGGCTGCTGCCGGTGCGTCGCCTGCACGGCGGCTGGTGGGAGCTCAACGAGGAGGGCACGATCCTGCGCGGTACGCGCGCCGGCGCGACGATCCGCCTGGGCGACGCGATCGAGGTGCGTGTTGCGTCAATCGAGGCGGTGCGCGGGCGTGTCGACCTGGAGCCGGCCTGAGCGCGGACGGCCCGGGCCGGTTGGTGGCGGGCCCGCCGAGTCGCTACTGTCGTGCGATGGCCAAGGCCAAGAAGAAGGTCGGCGCCGGCGACGTCGCCTCGAACCGCTACGCCGCGCATCGCTTCAACCTGCTCGAGCGCGTCGAGTGCGGCATCGTCCTGTGCGGCACCGAGGTCAAGTCGCTGCGCGGCGGCAGTGCGCAGCTGAAGGACGGCTTCGCGACGATCCGCGGCGGCGAGCTGTGGCTGCGCAACGTGCACATCCCGCCGTACGCGCCGGCGAGCCGCGAGAACCACGACCCCGAACGCGAGCGCAAGCTGCTGCTTCACCGGCGCGAGATCGATCGACTCGGGGCGCGTGCGGCGGAACGCGGCCTGACGCTCGTGCCGACGCGCATCTACTTCTCCGGCTCGCACGCGAAGGTCGAGATCGCGCTCGCGCGGGGCAAGGACGTCCACGACAAGCGTGAGACGCTGCGCCGCCGCGACTCGCAGCGTGAGATCGAGCGCGGCCTGCGCGAGGCGCGTCGCTGAGCGCCCGGGCGGGCGGGCGGCTCAGCGCTCGGTGCCGCAGGCGGATCTGCCTGCTCAGGAGATCGTGCGGTGGATGTAGGTGAAGTGCATGCCGATCGCGAGCGCGGCGATCAGCCCGAGATAGGCCGCCCCGATGATGATCCGGTTGCGCGGGGAGACCCGGTAGTAGGCGGTCTGCATCATCGTCGGCGACTTGCGCTTCTGCCAGCGGTGGTAGAGGTCGTAACCGGCGACGAGGCAGATGATCAGGAGGATCGGGTTCGGCGTGATGAACTCGAGCGTGACGAGCGCGCCGAAGCCGATGAACCACATCCAGGGCGCCATCGCCGCCATCGCGCGTCCGCCGTCCAGCGGGACCACCGGCAGCAGGTTGAAGAGGTTGAGCAGGAAGCCGATGTAGCCGAGCGCCTCGAGCAGGCCGGTGTGGGTGGCCAGTCCGACGATCGCGACGACGGCTGACGCGGCCGCGCCGAAATACGGGCCCGCCAGCCCGACGCGGGCCTCGGTCAGCGCATCGTCGCCGAGCGAGCGCGCCCAGATCACGGCACCCATGAAGGGCACGAACATCGGCGCGCTCGCCTTGATGCCGTGGCGTCGCAGCGCGAACACGTGGCCCATCTCGTGGATGAAGATCAGCACGACGAAGCCGGCCGCGAACTGCCAGCCCCACAGCAGGCTGTAGGCGGCGACGGAAACCAGCGCGCTGCCGGCGGTCGCCAGGATCTTGATCTTCGGCAGGAAGAGCAGCAGCGCCTTGAGCTTCGCGACCAGCGCGACGATCGCCGCACCCGCGGCGCTCAGCTTCTCGCGGATCCATGATCGCCGCGGCTTGCCGAACGCCTCGGTCGCCGGCGGGGCGCCGGGCTGGGGCGGGGTTATCGGCGGCGGCTCGAGTGTCCAGCCGGAAGGCGTCTCCATCGTTGCCAACAGTGTGGCAGGCGCGCCCAACGGGGCGCTAAAGACGATTTTTCCGGAGGATGCGGATTGATCTTTGCGGCGCCCTTGCATCGTGTGGGGGCCTCTCGTATGTTCTTCGAAGACGCGGATTTGAGTCGCAAAGAGCGAGGCCACCGAGGTGTGAGGCCGCGCCACCCAGATACCGACGGCCCCCCGGGGCAGGCGGAGGAGGGTTCCTCAAGCGGCTCGGTCCGCGTCGCTTTCGTTAACCGCCACGGATCTGCGCGCTACGATCTGTGCAGCAATCCCCGGGGACGACAGGCTTCGACGTGGTCGGTTCGTGGGGGTGGTCGCGAGTCGAGGTTCCGGGCGGCCTCGTTAATCACCCGGAAAACCAATACGTGCGGACTCTCACGAGTACGCCCTCGTCGCCTAGCAAACACTAGGACGATGAGGTCTCGGCCCCCGCAGCCTGCGGCGGGGATCACCGGGATCAGATAGCAGGCTCACCCGGCGCGGCCCGCCTGCGCCAAGCCGGGGAATCAACAGCAGGCTGGTCCCGCGCAACCCCGCCGGCGAGGCGAGCGAGGGATGAGACCAGAGCGCCGGCTACGCTCGTAGACGCCACCTTCACGCGATCGCGGACGTGGGTTCGATTCCCACCGTCTCCACTGATAGCCGACGGCAGTCCGCGATGGTCGGTCGCGGCTGCGGGTGGTCCGCGGACGGCTGCGGGCAACGTCGAGCGACTCCAGATCGATCCGATCCGTTGTCTCCCGGCGGCACGCCTCGTCGCGTCCGCTCGTCGAGCGGTCAATGTCCCCGACCCGACAGGGCGAGCACTGGCCTGCTCGAGCTCGCGAAGCCGGGCGGCGAGTGAGGTGCGCCGCGGACCCAATCCTGGACACCCGGCGAGAAGTTCCTCTCGCTAGCGGGCAAGGATGTCGATGGATGGTGGGCGGCTCAACGCTGCTTTCACGACCCTGGGAGTTCCTCCAGTCCGACATGCGCGTTTCCCGCCACGCCTGGTGGCTGTATCTGGCGCTCATCGCACCCCTGACGGTCGGCTATCTCGCCGGCCTACTAAACAACGGCCCGGTCTACAACGCGATCGGCTTCAGCGCCGTCATCGCCATGGTCGTCGGCGTCCGCTCGCACCGGCCCGCCGCACGTTGGGCGTGGTATGTGCTTGCGTTCGGCCAGGTTCTGTTCGTCGGGGGCGACGTGCTCGCCTACAACTACACGGCGATCTTCGGCGGAGCCCTGCCCAATGTCTCGATTGCAGACGTCTTCTACCTCGCCTGCTACCCGGTCATCGCTGCCGGGTTGCTGCTTCTGATCAGGAGTCGTAGCCCTGGTCGCGACTGGGCGAGCCTGATCGACTCGGTGATCGTCACGATCGGCCTAGGGCTCCTCTCATGGATCGTCCTGATCGCGCCCTTGGCGCACAACGCAACACTCCCTCTGGGAACGAAGCTGGTTTCGATCGCCTACCCACTCGCGGACATCCTGGTGCTCGGGGTGGCGGTACGGCTGGCTGTTGGCGCGGGGCGCCGCAGTCCGGCCTACTACATGATCGTCGCCGCGCTCGTCGTCGTCCTCGCAGCGGATTCGGCCTACGGCTGGAGCCTGCTCCACAGTGTCTACAACCTCGCCACGCCTCTCGACGCAGGCTGGATCGCGGCTCACCTGCTGTTCGGAGCCGCGGCCCTTCATCCCTCGATGACAACCGTCTCGAACCCGGCTGAGCCCAAGCTCAGGCTGACGCCGGCGCGGTTCGGCGCGATCGCTGCGGCGGCGTTGATTGCTCCGGTGATCATCGTGGTCAACGCCTCAGCCCGTGGCGGCTCCGACGAGATCGTCGCCGGCTGCGCGGCGATTGTGCTGTTCGCGCTGGTCGTCGTGAGAATGGCCGGGCTGGCAAGCGAGCAGGCAGCGGCGGCGGAGCGCGAGCGAACGATGCGCCGGGCGGCCGACGCCTTCGTCACCGCCACCAGCCCGGCGGAGATCGTTCACGCCGCGCAGGATGCCGCGGCGATGCTCGCCGGCCCCGCCGCTCGCCCGATCGTCCTCCAGGTCGAGGATCGCGGCGCTGCGAGATGGCTGGTCGGACAGGACCGCGGACACGGTGGCGAGGAGCTCCAGTTCCCACTCGCGTCGCTCCCTGACGAGGTCGTCGATCAGCTCGAGCGGCGCCTCCCGGTCGATCTGGCAAACCAGGACGCCAGAATGCGCGTGTCGGGGTTCGGCGCGGCTCCCGTATTCGCGGTGCCGATTGTGGCTCAGGGACGGCTCTCGGGCGCCGTCGTCCTGTTGGACGCCACGGCCGCGTCGAATCCAACGCGCAACACGCTCGGGTCGCTCGCATCGCAGGTCGGCCTCGCGCTTGAGAGCGCTGCACTGACCGAGAGCGTGCTGCGCACGCAGGGTGAAGCACGTCTGAGCGCCCTGGTCCAGCACTCGACCGACGTGATCCTCGTGATCGCGCGGGACACGACCGTCGAGTACGCGAGCCCTTCACTTGATCAGATACTCGGGTACCAGGCCGAGGACTTCGTCGGGCAGCGACTAATGGGGCGTGTCGCGGAAGAGGACCAAGCGCGCCTTGAGCCGGCGCTGGCGGCGCTCTCGCCGGATACGTCTCAGGCTTTCGAGTTTCGCGTCTGGCACCGCGACGGCCGGTTGCTGCACACGGAATGGTTCATCACCAACCTGCTGAACCAGGCCGCCGTCGGCGGGATCGTCGTCAACCTGCGCGACATCACCGAGCGCAAGCAATTCGAGGCGCAGCTCACCTATCAGGCGTTCCACGATCCGGTCACAGACCTCGCGAACCGGGCACTGTTCCGCGATCGAGTGGAGCACGCGCTGAGCCGCCGACGCGACGCCCGCGGGACGCTCGCCGTGCTCTTCCTGGATCTCGACGACTTCAAGGCAGTCAATGACACTTTCGGCCACGCCGCCGGTGACCGGTTGCTGCAGACCGTCTCATCGCGCCTGCGCTCGGCGCTCCGCGCGGGCGACACCGTTGCCCGGCTGGGCGGCGACGAGTTCGCGATTCTGCTCGAGGACGTCCAGCACAAGACCGGTGTCTCGGACGTTGTCGAAGGCCTGCTCGAGGTGATCAGCGCCCCGCTTTTGCTCGACGATCGCGAGGTCTCGGTTCAGTGCAGCATCGGAATCGCCGTCGCGCGCTCGACGAGCGACACCGGGGCAGCCACCGGCGTCGACGAGATGCTTCGCAACGCCGACATCGCGATGTACCAGGCGAAGGCCGCTGGTGGCAACGGCTACCGCCATTTCAAGGCCGAGATGCAGGAGGCCGTGGTCGAGCAGCTAGCACTCCGCGCGGACCTTAAGGCCGCCATAGCGGCTGAAGAGTTGACTCTGGCGTACCAGCCGATCTTCGAGCTGAAGACGGACAAGATTCGTGGGTACGAGGCGCTGCTGCGCTGGGACCACCCGGTGCGGGGCAGTGTCTCGCCGGCGACGTTCATTCCCGTCGCCGAGGATTCCGGCCTGATCATCCCACTCGGCCGCTGGGTGCTCCAGCACGCATGTGAAGACGCAGTCAGCTTCCAACAGACCGATCCGCACGATCGCCATCGCGCGGTCTCGGTCAACATTTCGGCGAGGCAACTGCACCGCGTGGAACTCGTCGAAGAGGTCCGTGATGCGCTGCGGTCAAGCGGCCTCGATCCCGGCTGCCTCGTACTCGAGATCACCGAAAGCCTGCTGATCGACGACGTCGAGCTCGCCATCGAGCGGCTGACGGCGCTGCGTGAGCTCGGCGTCCGGCTCGCCGTCGACGACTTCGGCACCGGGTACTCCTCGTTGAATTACATCCGCCGCCTGCCGATCGACATCCTCAAGATCGACAAGCAGTTCATCGACAGCGTCGACGCCGATGACAAGGACGGCAAACTCACGGCGGCGATCATCGGCCTGGCACGCGTGCTCGACCTCCGCTGCGTTGCCGAGGGCGTCGAGACTCCCGGGCAGCACAGGCGCCTCAAAGAGCTCCGATGTGACTACGCCCAGGGCTTCCTGCTCGCTCGACCAATGAGCTCCGACGCGCTGCGTGCGCTTCTCGGCGCGACCCTGCCGTCGCTTGTCGGGGCATGAGCAACGGTCTCGTGTCCAGTGCGTCACCGCGGATACGATGCGCCGGCTACGCTCGTAGACGCCACCTCCACGCGATCGCGGACGTGGGTTCGATTCCCACCGTCTCCACTGATACGGCCCGGCGCGAAGAAGCGAGACCAGAGCGCCCGCGAGCTCGTCGGGCGCACGCGGCGGCAGCGCATTCGCGGCGGTCGTCAGGGTGCTCCCCCCGGCGCGGTAGCGTGAAAACTACGTAGCGCTCGTGTGGCGTCGCGCGGTTGGTATCGGCGCGGCGGTGCTCGATTCTCATGAGGTACGGAGCGCATCGGCCGTGGGCCGGCACGCGCCAGCCAAGCCGTTTCCCGAGGAGGAGTGTGGACGATGCGTCGTAAGGCGTTTGACATATTGGCCAGCGGTGTTGGTCTGGTCGTTGTGGTGGTCTTGATCGTCGCCGGGGCACTGATGCTCTGGGCCAACAGCTACGTGGACTCCAACGTCCACAACCAGTTGGCTGAGCAGCAGATCTTCTTTCCGCCGAAGGCGGCGTTCGCACACCCGGTGCCCGGCACGGAGATCACGGCCGCGATGATTCCGTCCGTTTCGCAGTATGCGGGCCAGGAGTTGCTGACCGGTGCTCAGGCCGAGGCTTGGGCGGATCACTTCATCGCGATTCACCTCTCGGAGATGCCATACCACGGCGTGTACGCGGCGATCAGTACCGCGGCACGCGCGAACCCGAAGGACACGGCACTCGCAGCGCTTGAGCAGACGTCCTTCCAGGGGACGACGCTTCGCGGACTGCTGCTCGAGGCCTACGGGTTCTCGGAGATGGGTGTCGTGGCCCTATGGGGAGCGATCGCCGCTTTCATCCTCGCGTTCGTCATGTTGATTCTCGTCGGCTTGGGCTTCCGGCACGCTCGCCGGACTCCGCCCGACGCGGAACTCCTCGCGCCAAAGATCAGCTGACCCCGATTGCACTTCGCTTGTCCACGGGCCGTCGCCAGCCGGCGACGGCCCGCAGACCGCTCGCGACGCGCCTCGGTCAGACGTGGATCACCGCGACGGAGGAGAACGCGGTGAAGTCGGGGTCCTGGGTCACGACCGGCACTCCGTGCCGGAGCGCTGTCGCGGCGATCCACGTGTCGTGTCTGCGGAGCTTGCGTCCGGAACGGAGCTCGGCGTCTGCGATGCGGGCGAAGCATGACGCGGTCTGCTCGTCGATCGGAAGAAGGGAGTATTCGCTGAGGACGCCTGCCAGCGTTGCGAGCCGGGCGCTTCGGATCGCGGCGTCGTTGGCTCGGAGCACGCCGAGTTCGAGCTCGGCGGCGGTGACCACGGACACGGCGCAAATGACGCCTGGCACGTTGTGATCTAACCTTCGCTGATCCGAGTGAGAGAGGGGCCGTGATGTTCCGCCATGTGATCGTGGGAGTCGACGGGGGGCCGACCGGCCGAGACGCCATCGCCGTCGCCAAGCTGCTCGTAGCGCCGGACTCGCGTGTCGTCCTTGCCCATGTTTACGAGCTCACCCCCCAGCGCGGCGCGAGCGGCGCCTATGGCGTCGCCGAGAACGAGGACTCGAGGCGGCTGCTCGAGCAGGAGCGCGAGGCCACCGGCGTCGCGGCCGAGCTGACGAGCCTGACCGCCTCCTCCGTCGGGCGCGGACTGCACTATCTCGCCGAGACGACCGACGCCGACCTGCTGACCGTCGGCTCGAGCGCGCGCAGCTTCGCCGGGCGCGTGCTCGTTGGCGACGTCACGCGCGCATCGCTGATCGGCGCCCCGTGCGCCGTCGCCGTCGCGCCGCTTGAGTACGCGGAGGAGGACGGCGCGATCGCGCAGATCGGAGTGGGCTACGACGGCTCGCCGGAGAGCGAGGCGGCGCTCGCCTTCGCACGCGAACTGGCCGCCCATCACGGTGCGAGTGTCAGCGCGCTGACGGTCGTCGAGCCCTCGCCCTACGCGGGGCTGCTGCGCGGCGGCGCTCGGCGCGAGGCCTACGAGACACGCCTGCAGGAGGCGAAGGATGACCTCGCCAAGCTCGAGGGCGTCAAGGGCGAGGTCGCGCTCGGCCTCGCCGGCGAGGAGCTCGCGACCTTCGGCGCCGGCGTGGATCTGCTGATCGTCGGCTCGCGCGGCTACGGGCCGCTTCGCCGGCTGATGCTGGGAAGCACCGCTGCTCACCTGGCGAGCAACGCGCGCTGCCCGCTGCTGGTCCTGCCGCGGCTCGCCGAGTGACGTCGCCCGTACGGAGCACACACGCCGCGGCAGCGGCGTCCGCCGCATCCGCTCCCGCCCGACCCGTGCGGCGACCGCCGCCCGGCGATCCGCGCCTCGCGAGGCGTTTCCTGCTCCCGATGTTGAACTGGTGGTTCAACCTGCGGGACAAGGAAGGCGCCGGGACCCAGTAGCTGCGCGCGGGCGCGCCGGGCCGTCGGCCCCGGCGCGCCACGTCGGCGTCCGCAGCTCGCGGGCTGGAACGCCGGCGCCGCCGCGCCTCAGTAGTTCGCCGCGTGCGCCCTGCGGGCGTCAGCCGATGAAATGCTCCCGGCGTCCGGGACGATCGGTTGCAATGTCGCGAACATCGCAATGGACGCCGACGCGCGCGTGGCGCCGTGGCCCGCGTGGGATACGCGCGACCGCTCTCCCCGTTGGGGCGGCGCCCAGGTCGTGAGCGCCAACCTGAGGCGGCGCCTGTTCGCGGAGTTCCTCGGCTCGGCCTTCCTCGGTGCGCTGGTGATCGGCTCGGGTATCGCCGCGGCGAAGCTCTCGCCCGGCAACGTTGGACTCGAGCTGTTCGAGTGCGCCGCCGTGGTCGGCGCCGGGCTGTACACGATCATCCTGATGATCGGCCCGGTCTCCGGCGGCCACGTCAATCCGGTTGTCTCACTGGTCGATGCGAGCTTTGGTGGTCTGCGCTGGCGCGACGCGTTCGCCTACATCCCGGCACAGGTCTGCGGCTGTGTCGCCGGCGCGATCGTCGCGAACGCGATGTTCGCGAGGAGTGCCGTCAGCATCGCCACGACCCACCGCGCCTCGGGCGCGCATCTGCTCGCCGAGGTGGTGGCGACGCTCGGCCTGCTGCTCGTGATCTTCTCGCTGGCCCGGACCCGGCGCGCGGCGTCGGCGCCCGCCGCGGTTGGCGCGTACATCGCTGCCGCCTGCTTCTTCACCAGCTCGAGCGTCTGCGCCAACCCGGCGCTCGCCGTCGGGCGGATCTTCTCGAACAGCTTCGCCGGCTTCGCCCCGTCCTCCGTCGCGGCCTTCGTGGCGGCCGAACTCGTCGGCGGGCTGGTGGCGATCGCCGTCGTGCGGATCCTCTACCCCGGCGTCACGGCGCAGGATGCCGCGCGCGTGCTGATGCCGCACGCCGGCGCAGCACGCTCGGGACCCGACGGCGGCGGGGCGGCGGTCGCAGCCGCGAAGGCGAGCGTTGACGGTGCAACCAGATCCGAGGTGGGGGTCGCGCGGGCGCGCAGGAGGCCGCTGCGCCTGCGGCGGCGTGTGCGCAGCTGAGCGGTAGGCTGCGCGGCATGGATCCCCGGCTGCTCGACGAGCTGATCGACTGGCTGACGATCCCCTCCGTCTCCACCGGTGGGGGCGATCCTCAGGCGATCGAGCGTGCGGCCGGATGGGTCCTGGAGCGCGTGCACGGCGCCGGGGGAGAGGGCGAGCTCGTGCGAATCGGCGACGGCAACCCGCTCGCGGTGGGCGAGCTTCGAGCCGCCGGCGCCGGCGCGCCGACGGTGTTGATCTACGGCCACTATGACGTGCAGGGTCCGGGCCCCGACGAGCTGTGGTCCTCGCCGCCGTTCGCGCCGGAGATTCGCGACGGGCGCCTCTACGGGCGCGGGGCCGCCGACGACAAGGGCAACTTCCTGCCGCTGCTGCACGTCGCCTGCGCGATGGCGGCGGCGGGCGAGCTGCCGGTCAACGTGCGGGTGCTCGTCGAGGGGGAGGAGGAGGTCGCGGGCGACGCCGTCGGCGCGTGGATTCGCGAGGACGCCCGCGGCGCCGACGCCGCGATCGTCTTCGACAGCGGCTCGCCGGACCCGGCCACGCCGGCCATCACCGTCGGGCTGAGGGGGATGGTGATGCTCAGGCTCGTGGTCACCACCGCTGAGCGAAACCTGCACTCCGGCATCTACGGCGGCAGCGTGCTGAACGCGCTGCACGTGCTGCACCGCGTGCTCGCGGAGGTGCTGCCCGGTCCGGACGGGCGCGTACGGGAGGAGCTCCGCGCGGGCATCCTCGCGCCCTCACCGGCGGAGCTCGAGTCCTGGAAGCGGCTGCCGCCGGGGGCGGAGGCGCTCGCGCTCGCCGGCGGGCGCCCGGTGCACCGCGGCGCGGGCGCCGAGTACTACGAGCGCAACGGCGCCGACGCCGCGCTCGACGTCAACCGGATCACCGGCGGCGAGCCCCGGACGGTGGTGCCGGCCCGCGCCGAGGCGACGGTGTCGCTGCGGCTCGCCCCGGGGCAGGATCCCGAAGACATGCGCGACACGCTGACCGGCCTTCTGCGCAGCGCGCTGCCCGAGGGCGCCGAGCTCGAGCTGAGCGCCCAACTCGCGATGCCGGCGCTGTTCGACCCCGAACAGCCCGCGCTGCGTCTTGCCGCTGACGCCCTGCGGCGCGCCTGCGGCGCGGAGCCGGCGTTCCTGCGCAGCGGCGGCAGCATCCCGGTCGTCGCCGAGATGGCGGCGCGCGGATACCCGGTGATCGTTGGTGGCTTCGGCGTGCCGGGGGACGCCGTGCACGCTGCGAACGAGTCCTTCACGCTGCGCAGCCTGGGGTGGGGCGAGGCGTCGGCGCGCGAGCTCTACCTGGCGCTCGCGGAGCTGCCGGCGCGCCACCAAGCCTGAGCACGCCGCGCCACGACGATCGCGAGCGCACGCAGAGGCCTCGACGCGGCGCGGGCGCTCGGCTACGCTGCCGGCATGTGTCGAAACATTCGCACCCTCTACAACTTCGAGCCCTCGGCGACCAGCGATGAGGTTCGCGCGGCGGCGCTGCAGTACGTCCGCAAGGTGAGCGGCTTCGCGAAGCCCTCGCAGGCGAATGCGGCGGCGTTCGAGCGCGCGGTCGACGCGGTGGCGCACGCCTCGCAGCATCTGCTGGACGAGCTGGTCACCACGGCGCCGGCCAGGGACCGCGAGGTCGAGGCCGCCCGGGCGCGTGCCCGCGCGGCCCAGCGTTTCGCGGCCTAGCGACAGATCAGGCGGTGGGAGAGCCCGCCGGCGGGGGAGCGCCGAGCGGGACGGTCGCGATCGCGCCGCAGCCGGCGCAGGTCCAGGCGACCGAGCGGGGATCGAGCTTCATCACGACCGGGCAACCCCAGGCGTGCGGCGGGCAGCCGCCCGCGGCAGGGTTTCGTTCGCGCCCCATCAGAGGGGGCGCGGTGCGGTTGGCGGTTGGGTCCTCGAGGCCGTTGGCGTTCATCTGAGCAATACCGCGATCTGTTCGCCGCGAATGATCGCGAATTATTGTTGCAAGTGCAACGATCGCAGGCGTCGCCGCCACGCAGCTCAGGCGAGCTGGTGTGTCAGACATAGGCGCTGGAGCTGGCTCATCGCCTCGTCGGGCTCGATCGGCAGCCGCGCGAGGGCCGCGACGGCCGCCTGGACGTCCGCGAGCGTGGCGTCACGCGCCTCCACGGCGAACCGGGCCACCCAGCGCAGCGCAGCCCGCTCATAACGGTCGGGATCGCGGTCGCGGATCAGCAGGCAGACGCGCAGCGCGTCGTCCAGGCGGATCGTCGGCAGCTCGCCGGCGGCGGCGCGCACGAGCTCGAGGTTCCCGCGCTGCAGTGCCCGGCGAAACCGCCCGTACGCTGACCCCTGGCTCGTCATACGAACGTATGTTCGCACGAAGGTCAAGCGATCGCGGCCCCCGGCCGCGCCATAAAGAAAACGGTCGCTCAGGCTTCGCGAAGCGCGCGCAGCGACTGCCGCAGCGACCGGCTCGTGGCCAGCACCGCCGAGGGCTCGTAGCCGCAGTGCGCCATGCAGTTGTCGCAGCGCTCGTCCTTGCCGCGGCCGTAGAGCTCCCAGTCGGTCTCCTCCACGAGCTCGCGGTAGGTCTTCACGTAGCCGTCGCTCATCAGGTAGCAGGGGCGCTGCCAGCCGAGCAGCGAGTAGCTCGGGATCGCCCAGGCCGTGCAGTCGAAGTCGGCCTTGCCCTCGAGGAAATCCAGGAACAGCGGGCTGTGGTTGAGCCGCCAGCGCCGCCGGCGGCCGTCCGAGAAGGCCTCGCGGAACAGCGTCCGCGTCTGCTCGACGCCGAGGAAGTGATCCTGGTCGGGCGCCTTCTCGTAGGCGTAGGCGGGGGAGATCATCATCGCGTCGACCTTCAGCTCGTCGTTGAGGAAGTCGAGCACGCGGCGGATCGTGTCCGGCGAGTCGTTGCTGAAGAAGGTCGTGTTGGTCGTGACGCGAAAGCCGCGGCGCTTGGCCTCGGCGATCGCGGCGACGGCCTTGTCGAACACGCCGTCGCGGCAGACCGACTCGTCGTGGCGCTCGCGCAGGCCGTCGATGTGCACCGCCCAGGCGAAGTACTGGGACGGCTTGAAGAGGTCCATCTTCTTCTCCATCAGCAGTGCGTTGGTGCACAGGAAGACGTACTTGCGCCGGGCGATCAGCTCGGCGGCGATGAGGTGGATGTCGGGGTGGATCAGCGGCTCACC
The DNA here is from genome assembly GCA_964483345.1 of uncultured Solirubrobacteraceae bacterium. GTDB lineage: Bacteria > Actinomycetota > Thermoleophilia > Solirubrobacterales > Solirubrobacteraceae > Palsa-513. The sequence goes on along the minus strand of CAZABN010000021.1, from coordinate 6,285 downwards.
GCCGGCGATCGAGACCATCGGCGCGCCGCTCTCCTCGATCGCGGCGATCGCGTCCTCCACCGGCATGCGCCGGCGCAGGAGCTCGTCGGGCTGCTGGATCTTGCCGCAGCCGGCGCACGCGAGGTTGCACTGATAGAGCGGCTCGAGCTCCACCAGCAGCGGGAAGCGCCGGCGGCGCGCCAGGCGCTGGCGCATGATGTAGGTGCCGATGCGCAGGCTCTGACGGGCGGGGACGGGCATCGCTCAGCTCCCTCGCTCGGCGCTCTGCGCGGCCGGCTGGGCGCGCACCTGGGGTGGCAGGTTGAAGTGGGTCTCCTCGGTCGCGACCGTGTGCTCGCGGATCGTCACGGCGCCGAGGCCCCCGAGCGCGCTGACGACCTCCTGGACCAGCGATTCCGGCGCCGAGGCGCCGGCGGTCACGCCGAGCCGGGTGATCCCGACCAGCAGCTCGGGCGCGATGTCCTGCGCGCGCTCGACGAGCCGGGCCCGTGCGCCCGCGCGCTCCGCGACCTCGACGAGGCGCCGCGAGTTCGACGAGTTGTGCGAGCCGACGACGAGGATCAGCTCGCAGTCGCGCGCGATCGCGCGCACCGCGTCCTGGCGGTTCTGGGTCGCGTAGCAGATGTCCTCGGAGGCGGGGACGACGAGTGCGGGGAAGCGCTCGCGCAGCGCGTCGACGATCAAAGCGGTCTCGTCCACGGCGAGCGTTGTCTGGGTGAGCACCGCGACACGCTCGGAGTCTTGCAGGTCGATGGCGCGGGCCTCGTCGATGGTCGCGATCACGCGCGTGTGCCCCGGCGCCTCGCCGACCGTCCCCTCGACCTCCTCGTGGTCCTCGTGGCCCACCAGCACGATCCTGTAATCGCCGGCGGCGAAGCGTCGCGCCTCGGCGTGAACCTTGGCGACCAGCGGGCAGGTTGCGTCGATCACGTCGAGTTGCCGCTCGAGCGCCTCGCGCCGCACCACCGGCGAAACGCCGTGGGCGGAGAAGATCACGGTCGCGCCGGGCGGCACCTCGTCCACGTCGTCGACGAACACCGCGCCGCGGCGCTCGAGCTCGCCGACCACGTGGGCGTTGTGGACGATCTGCTTGCGCACGTAGACCGGTGCGCCGCGCTGCGCGAGCGCCCGCTCGACGATCTCGACGGCGCGCGTCACGCCGGCGCACGAGGCGCGCGGCGCGGCGAGCACGACCTCGCGGCGGTCCAGCGCCTGCGCCCAGGTCTCGAGCAGCGAGCTCGCCTCGCGCAGCGCACGAAAGGCGCGCCGCGCGGCGATCGCCGCGCGCGCCGGACGGCGAAACTCGTAGTGCGGCGTATCCATCACGACGCGCAGGGTCGTCAGCGGTTGCGCGCCCGCGCGCTCGGCCAGCCAGGCCGACTCCATGTCGACGGCCAGGGCGCCGGCCGCCGCCAGCCGGCGCCGTTCCTCGCCGTGCACGAGCCCGCTGCTCGAGACGATCGGCCCGATGTGCACACGCAGTCCGCCGCGGCGCAGGACGCCCGCGAGGATCGTGGGATCCGGGCAGGCGAGCGTCCGGGCGTCTGTCCGCAGCTCGCTGGCGAGCACGATGTCGCCCGGCTGCAGGCGCGAGTCGAGCGCGCCGCAGACGCCGGCGATCAGCGCCGATCGCGTTTCGGGCTGATGCGTCATGTGCGCGGCGGCGCGCGCACGCCGCGGCCCCATGCCGATCTTCTCGACGCGGCTCCACGGGGCGCCGGCGCGGATCGCGCGGGCCTCGATCGCCATCGGTGCGAACACGAGCAGGTCCGTGCCCGCGCGCTCGGCGCCGTGACCGCCCGCGTTTGCGCGCCGCTTCATGCGCAACGTGCCAGCGCCATGATCGGGAACACGAGCCGGTAGAGGTGATAGTTGATGTAGAAGTGGCCGGGGAAGCCGGTGCCGGTGTACTGCGGCTCATCCCAGCCGCCGTCCTCGCGCTGCGAGGCGACGAGGAAGCGGATGCCGCGACGCACGGCGAGCGAGCGCTCGCCGGCGGCGTGGAGCGCCAGGAGCGCCCAGGCCGTTTGCGACGCGGTGCTGGTGCCGCGCCCGATCGCCGCCGGGTCGACGTAGGAGCGCGCGTCCTCGCCCCAGCCGCCGTCGGGGTTCTGGTGCTTCTCGAGCCAGCGGACGGCGCGGCGGATACGCTCGTCGCCGGTCGGCACGCCGGCGGCCACGAGCGCCGGGATCGCTGCGCCGGTGCCGTAGATGTGGTTGACGCCCCAGCGGCCGAACCAGGATCCCTCCGGCTCCTGCTCGGCGCTCAGCCAGATCAGGCCGCGGCGCGCGGCATCGGTGTGCGAGCGCCCCAGCGCGGCGAGCATCTCCAGCACGTGCGCGCTGACGTCGGCGCTCGGCGGATCGATCACCTCGCCGAAGTCGCAGAACGGCAGCTCGCGGAGCATCCGCTTGGTGTTCGCGGCGTCGAATGCGCCCCAGCCGCCGCCCGCGTCCTGCATCCCCTCGATCCACTCGACCGCGTGTGCGATCGCCTGCTTGACGCGCGTGCCGTCGGGGTGGGCGACGCGCACCAGGGCCAGCACGACCTCGGCCGTGTCGTCCACGTCCGGGTAGTAGTCGTTGTCGAATTCGAACGCCCAGCCGCCCGGCTTGAGCGCGGGACGACGCACCGCCCAGTCGCCGGTGCGCAGGACCTGCTCGTCCATCAGCCAGTCGGCGGCGCGCACGAGCGCGGGGTCGTCCGGCGGCGTGCCGGCGTCGGCGAGGGCGACGATCGCGAGCGCCGTGTCCCAGACCGGTGACTGGCAGGCCTCCAGGCGACGACTGTCCTGCTCCTCCACGGTGAAGCGCTCGAGGCCGTCCAGCCCGGCCCTGATCAGCGGGTGCTCGATCGGGTAGCCGCGCAGGTGCAGCGCGATCAGCGAGTAGACCCAGGGCGGCTGGATGCCGCCCCACGACCCGTCCGCCTCCTGGCGGCGGACGATCCAGCGCTCGGCGGCGGCGAGACCGGCTTCGCGCAGCGGCCGCACGGCGCGGCGTCCGTAGAGCGCCAGCGCGCGATCGGCGAGCGCGAGCGCGCGCGCCGTCCTGGAGTGGCCGCGCGAACGCGTCCACGGGCGCGGACCACGCAGCTCGTCGAGGCGGAAGGGCAGCGGGCGGGTCGGCCGCACGGCCAGCACGATCGAGAGCGCCACCACCGTCTGGCGTGCCCAGCAGGCGAAGTCGTAGATGCTCACGGGCGCCCACGACGGCAGCAGCATCAGCTCGGGCGGCAGCTCCGGCACGTGATTCCACGGCCATGCTCCGAACAGCGCCAGCCAGATGTGCGTGAACACGCGCGCGCGCTCGATGCCGCCGGCGCCGCGCGCGAACGCCGCCGCCGAGCGCATGTGCGCGGCGTCGGGGTCGTCGCCGGCCAGGCGCAGCGCGACGTAGGCCTCGATCGTCGTCGAGAGGTCGCCCGGTCCTCCGTAGAAGTTGGCCCAGGAGCCGTCGTCGCGCTGCTGCGAGCGGATCCAGCGCGCGGAGCGCTCGGTCGCGGCGGCCTCGCGAATGCCGAGGAACTCGCGCAGCAGGATGTCCTCGGCGTCCATCGTCACGTTCGTCTCCAGCTCACCCTTCCACCAGCCGCCGCCGTCCTGCAGGGAGAGGAGGTGTTCGCGGGCGCGCCCGAGTGCCGCCAGCGCGTCGGCTGCCGGCGCGACGGAGCCGTCGCGCAGCACAACACCGCCGCCGACCGTCGCGGCCTCCCTATCCCCGATCATCAGGCACATATAGCGTTTTGCACGGGAGAACGCAATGGCCGCGGCGGTGCGAGCTTGTGCTTGCACGGCGTCGCCGCGTCCAAGCAGCGCCGAAACCGGGGCCTGAACCCGCGCCCGTTTGGGCGCGGCGGGCAGGCCCACAGACTTGACACGGCCCAGCTTAGATTTTATACTCACCTCAGAGCAGAAAACCCAAACCGAGGTGACAGACATGACGCTTGTCAGATGGGAGCCGGTTCGTGAGCTGAACACGCTCCAGCACGAGATCAACCGCCTGTTCGGCGGCTTCTTCGAGCAGCCGGTCGCGGCGCCCGCCAACGGCGGCACGCGGCGGCAGTGGATCCCGGCGATGGACCTGGTCGAGTCCGGCGGGGAGTACGTCCTGCGCGCCGACCTGCCGGGCCTGCGCAGCGAGGATGTGAAGATCGAGCTCGAGGAGAACGTGCTCACGATCTCCGGCGAGCGCAGGACCGAGCAGGAGCAGCGCAGCGAGGGCTACTACCGCTTCGAACGGGCGTCGGGCGCCTTCGCCAGGTCGCTGACGCTGCCGCAGGGCGTCGACGCCGACGCCATCGAGGCGAGCTTCGCCGACGGCGTGCTCGAGGTCCGCATTCCCGCGCCCGTGCAGCCCAAGCCGCGTCGCGTGAGCATCGCGACCTCCCCGGGCGCCACTCCGGCGACCGTGGAGGGCACCGAGGCGGCCGAGGCGACGACGCCGAACGGCTCGCCCGAGCCGATCGCCGCCTGAGGCCGGGGGCTCCGGCCACACCGGCGCGAAAACCCGATCGCGCCGCATCCGCTCACCGCTCGCGCCCCGCCACCGGGGCGCGAGCGCGTCCCGGTGCGGCCCGCGCAGATTGTGCCCGGGCCGCATGCGCGCGCTGCGTGCGTGCGCGCGTGGATGGCACTCGCCGCGTGCGCGGCCGCGCCCCAGCCCCGCCAAAGGGTCGCGAGGGCGCTCATCGTGTGCTACCGTCGCGCCCCATGCGCTGGCTTGCCGTCCTTGTTGCCGCGGCGGGGCTTGGGATTCCGGCGGTTGCGAGCGCCGCGGACACCGCCGGCGCGGCCTCGCCTGGTGCGCCGGCGCACGCCGCGGCGCTCACGCGCCTGACGCTCACCGCGACGAACGTCAACGGCTCGGTCGGCGCGATCGTCAGCGACGCGACGTGGGGCGTGAAGGGCGTCGTCCCGGCCTACGTTCCCCGCGAGCGGGTGACGCTCCAAGTCTTCCGCAACGGCACGCTGATCAGCAGCCGCACGGTGGCGGTTCACCGCGACGGCAGTCATGGCGTCTACAGCGCCACGCTGCGGGTCGGCGGCATCGGGCGGCTGACGGTGCGGGCCATCCGCCGCGCCACGACGGCGGCGCAGGGACGGCTCATCTCGAGAGCCTTCTCGATCTGGCTGGTGGCGCCCGACGTGCGCCCCGGCGAGGTCAGCTACGCCGTGCGCATCCTCCAGCACCAGCTCAGCGCGCGCCACTACGTGGTCGGCGCGCCCGGTGTCTATGACGCGCAGACGCAGCAGGCGGTGCTGGCGTTTCGCAAGCTGGCCGGCCTCGTCCGCAACGACGTGGCCAACCCCGCCGTGTTCGCCGCGCTCGCCGCCGGCGAGGGTGTCTTCACCGTCCGCTACCCCTCGCAGGGCCGCCACGTCGAGGCCGACCTGACGCATCAGGTGCTCGCTCTGATCGGCGAGGGCGGCGTCGTGCAGCGGATCTACCAGATCAGTTCCGGCAAGCCCTCGACGCCGACCCAGCTGGGCATGTACAGCGTCTACTGGAAGGAGTGGGGCACCAACAACGACGGCATGGTCGACTCGAACTTCTTCAACGGCGGCGACGCGATCCACGGTTACGCCGAGGTTCCGCCGTACGCCGCGAGCCACGGCTGCCTGCGAGTGTGGATCCCCGACGCGGCCTCGATCTACGCCTGGGTGCAGGTGGGCACGCCGGTCGACGTCTACTACCGCGGGATGCCTATTTAGGGGCTCCTTTCGTCGCCGGCTTTGGCGTGCGCGTGGCGCGCCGGCGGCCGGTGGCGCGGGCGCGCTTGTCGTGCGCGACCGCGACGGCGTCGCGGACTCGCTACGCTGCTGGTCCGGCGGATCGCCTACTCGGCCAGGGCGTCTAGAGCGCTCGACCGGGCAACGCACCGGTTTGCGCCGGTGGCCCGTCCCGGTGGTCGGGAGTGTCACGCCAACCCAGGCAAGACACAAAGTCCTGGGACGTAGTAGTTAAGCGGTGATCCATGACCGGGCGGATCCGGGCGAGCCTCGTGCTCGCCCGGCCGCATTTTCCGGGGCGCTTCAGCGCGACGCGAGCTCCGCCGGGGCCGGCGCCGGCGTCGCGCCCGGGTGTGGCTGCGACGCCGGTTGCACGATCCGCACGGCGCCCATCGCGGCGGCGCAGGCCCCGCCGAGCAGCGCGGCGATGACGAGGAAGCGCCGCTGGTCCTGGAAGTTCGCGAGCAGGTTGACGCCGTGGGCGGAGTCGTTGATCGCGACCAGCACGGCGACTCCGAGCACCGCGCCGATCTGGCGGCACATGTTGAGCACG
>CAZABN010000020.1:0-27252 GCA_964483345.1 uncultured Solirubrobacteraceae bacterium | reverse complement strand
CTCTACGAGGAGCACAAGGCGCTGACCTACCCGCGCACCAACTCGCGCTTCCTGACGACCGACATGGCGGGGGAGATCAAGCCGACGGCGGAGCTGGTCGGCGCGCGCCCCGAGTACCGCGAGGCCGCGGCCTACGTCACCGGCCTGGACCTGCTGCCCCTCGCGCGCGTGATCGACGACAGCAAGGTCACCGACCACCACGCGATCATCCCGACCCGCGCCGAGCATCCGGTCGAGAAGATGGACACCGACGACCGCCGGGTCTACGACCTCGTGGTGCGCCGCTTCCTCGCCGCCTTCCACCCCGAGGCGGTGCTCGAGAACACGCGCGTGGAGACGACCGTCGCCGAGCACGTCTTCCGCACCCGCGGCAAGGTGCTGCTCGTGCCCGGCTGGCGCGGCGTCTACCTGGCGGGCGCGGAGGACGCCGAGCCGGGCGGCGAGAACCAGGCCGACGAGGACGAGGTCGACGAGCAGGCGCTGCCGCGCCTGGCGCAGGGCGAGCCGTCGCGCACGCTCGAGGTCGACGCGCTCGCCAAGGAGACCAAGCCGCCGCGCCGCTACACCGACGCCTCGCTGCTCGGCGCGATGGAGACCGCCGGCAAGCTGGTCGACGACGAGGAGCTGCGCGAGGCGATGAAGGACTCCGGCATCGGGACCCCCGCGACGCGCGCCTCGATCATCGAGCGGCTGATCGACGTCGGCTACGTCGAACGCGACGGCCGCGCGCTGGTCGCGACCGAGAAGGGCCTGAACGTGATCCGGCTGCTCGGCGAGCACGCCCTGACCTCGCCCGACCTGACCGGCAGCTGGGAGCAGCGGCTCGGGCGGATCGAGCGCGGCGAGGACTCGCGCGAGCAGTTCATGCGCGACATCGCCGGTTTCGCGAAGGAGACCGTCGAGGTGCTCGACGCCACGCTCAAGGACGTCCGCATCCCGCGCGCGAACCTCGGCCCCTGCCCGGTCTGCGGGCACGACATCGTCGAGAACCGCAAGGGCTACAGCTGCTGGGCGCGCGAGGATCCCGGCTGCGGCTTCGTGATCTGGAAGGGCAAGGCCGGCAAGCAGCTGCCGCTGGCGGTCGCGCGCGAGCTGATCGCGACAGGTCGCACCGCGCGGCCGGTGACCGGTTTTCGCGGCCGCAGCGGGCGCTCGTTTCGCGCGCGCCTCGCACTGATGCAGACCGAGGAGGGCCGCTGGCGCGTCGAGTTCGACGAGCCGTGGGCGCGCGAGGGAGCCAAACCGCCCGAGGTCGAGGTCGAGGCGCCCGCCGAACGGGACGCCGCCTAGTCGTTCCCTGGTTTTTCGGGTGGGTGCATGCACCCACCCGTGGGACGGCGCATGCGCCGTCCCACGGAGCGGCGCATGCGCCGCTCCGGACAGCCAGATCGCCGGTGCTGTCGGGTCCCCTCGCCACCATGGGTGCCAATGGGTTTGACGCTCGTCACCGGCCCCGCGAACTCGGCGAAGGCGCAGGTCGTGCTCGATCGCCACCGTGCGGCGCTCGCGCGCGGGGCGATCCTCGTCGTGCCGCGCGCCGCCGATGTGGAGCACTACCGGCGCGAGCTGGCGGCCGCGGGCAGCGTGCTCGGCGTGCGCGTCGAGTCCTTCGGGGGCCTTCTGCGCGAGATCGCCCGGCGCTCCGGCGCGACCGCGTCGCCGATCGGCGTCCACGCGCGCGAGCGCCTGCTGGCCGCGACCCTGGCGCGCACCGAGCTTCACGCGCTCGCCGGCGCGGCGCAGGCGCCCGGCTTCGTCGGTGTCCTCGCCTCCTTCGTCGGCGAGCTCGAGTCGCGCCGCGTGACGCCGGCCCGCCTCACCGGCGCGCTGCGCGCGTGGGCCCCCGCCGCCACCGCGCGGGCGCGCTACGCGCAGGAGCTGGCGGGCGTCTACGGCGGCTACCGTCGCGCGCTCGAGCGGCTCGGGCGCGTCGACGACGAGCTGCGCTGGGCGGCGTCGCTGGATGCGCTGCGGCTCGCGCCGGATCGCTGGGGGCGCACGCCCGTCTTCTGCTACGGCTTCGACGATCTCGACCCGATTCAGCTCGACGCGATCGAGACGCTCGCCGGGCGCGTCGGCGCGCCGGTCGTGCTCTCGCTGCCGGGCGAGCCGGGGCGCGTCGCGCTGGCCGGGCGCGCGGCGACCCTCGAAACCCTGCGGCCGCTCGCCGAGGAGGTGGTCGAGCTGCCGGCGCTCGCCGACTACTACGAGCCGCCGTCGCGCGACGCGCTGCATCACCTCGAGCGCTCGCTGTTCGAGGACGCGCCGGGGGAGGCTGAGGCGGGCGACGCGGTCGCGCTGCTCGAGGGCGGCGACGAGCGCGCCGAGGCCGAGCTGGTCGCCGCGGAGATCGCGCGGCTGCTCGCCGCGGGCTGCGCGCCCGGCGAGATCGCGGTGCTGACGCGCGGAGCCTCGGCGGTCGGCGCGCTGCTGCCGTCGCTGCTCGACCTCTTCGGCGTCGCGCACACGGCGGCGCGGCGCGAGCGCTTCGCCGACACGGCGCTCGGCGGCGGGCTGCTCGCGCTGCTGCGCGCCGCACTGCTGGGCGGCGGCGCGGCCGATCTGGTCCGCTGGCTCCGGGTCGCCGGCGTCGTCGAGCGGGGCGAGTTCGTCGACCGCTTCGAGCGCGAGCTCGGCGCCGAGGGGGTTCCCGAGCTTGCGCTCGCGCGCGAGCGCTGGCAGCAGGCGCACTGGCCGCTCGACGCGCTCGACCGGCTCGAGGGGGCGGCGCGCCAGGGGGGTGTGGTGCTGCTCGAGCGCGTCGAGCGCGAGCTCGAGTCGATCTTCGCGGCGCCGTGGCGGCGGGAGGCGGCGCTGCTCGACGCCTGGCAGGCGGCCGTGCTCGAGTGCGGCCTGCGCGCCCTGGGCGAGCTGCGCGAGCTGGCGCGCGCGGACCGCTCGCTCGCGCCCGGACCGGCGGAGGTCGTGGCGGCGCTCGAGCGCGTGAAGGTCGAGCTGGCGCCCGCCGCCGAGGCCGACGCGGTGCTGATCTGCGACGCGCTGGCGCTTCGCGCGCGGCGCGTGCGCGCGCTCTTCATCGTCGGCCTGCAGGAGGGCGCGTTCCCCGCCGCGGAGCGCGAGCAGCCGTTTCTCTCGAGCGCCGAGCGCGGCGAGCTCGCGCAGGCTTCGGGGCTCGTGCTGGGCGAGGCGGGCGAGCCGCTCGACGCCGAGCGCTACCTCTTCTACGCGCTCTGCTCGCGGCCCACGCGCTGGCTGCGCGCCAGCTGGCACGACGCGACCGACGACGGCGAGCCGGCGCTGCGGTCGCTGTTCGTCGACGACCTGGTCGACTGCTTCGGCGAGCGGCTGTTCGCGCAGCGCGCCGTGCGCGGGGCCGGCACGCTGCGCTGGGAGGAGCCGCCCGCGGCAGCGGCGGCCCTGCAGGCCGTCCTGCGAGCTCCGCGGCGCACCGGGCCGGTGATCGCGCCTCTGGCCGACCCCGCCGCGCTGCTGGCGCTCCGCGGGCACGAGGCCCACTCCGCCTCGGCGCTCGAGAGCTGGACGGGGTGCCCGGTGAACTGGCTGGTCGAGCGCGCGCTGAAACCGCGCGAGATCGAGCCCGGCCCGATGGTGATGACACGCGGGCTGGTCGCGCACGAGGTGCTCGCCGCCGTGTTCGAAGGGCTGCGCGAGCGCACCGGCGGCGGGCGGATCGACGCCGCGAGCCTGCCGCTCGCGCTCGAACTGCTCGACGGCGCGCTCGCCGCGGCGGCCGAGCCGCTGTCGCCCGACACATCGGTTGACCGCACCGAGCGCACCCGCCAGCGCCACGACCTCGTCCGCTACCTCGAGTTCGTCGCCGAGCGCCCCGGGCCGTTCGAGCCGCGCGAGTTCGAGCTGGCGTTCGGCCAGGCCGAGGACGAGTGGCCGCCGGCCGTGCTCGCCGGCGGCGCGCTCGCGCTGTGCGGGCGCATCGACCGCGTCGACGTCGACCGCGCCGGCGGCGCGCTGGTCTATGACTACAAGGGCGGCGGCGGGCAGTACGCGGCGGCGAAGTGGTCGCAGGAGGGGCGCCTCCAGCAGGCGCTCTACATGCTCGCCGCCGAGCAGCTGCTCGGCGTGCGGGCGCGCGGCGGCCTCTACCAGCCGCTGCGGGTCGCCGACCTGCGTCCCCGCGGGGCGGTGGGCGCCGACGTCGACGCGGGCGTCGCGCTCTACGACAACGACCGCCTCGGCGAGGAGGATCTGCGCACGCTGGTCGAGACGCAGCTGGCCGCGGCCCTGCGGGCCGCCGCTGAACTGGACGCCGGCCTGCTCGAGCCGCGCCCGGCGAGCTGCTCCTTCGACGGGGTCTGCCGCCACCCGGGGATCTGCCGCTCCCAGTCGCGATGAGCGCCGTCCCCGCCTTCACCCCCGAGCAGCGCGAGGCGATCGATCGTCGCCGCGGGGCGCTCGCGCTGGCGGCGAACGCCGGCAGCGGCAAGACCAGCGTGCTCGTCGAACGCTACGTGCGAGCCGTCACCGAGGACGGCGTCGCGCCCGGTCGGATCCTCGCGATCACGTTCACCGACCGCGCCGCCGGCGAGTTGCGCGAGCGCGTGCGGCTGCGGCTCGCCGCCGCCGGCGAGCGCGAGGCGGCGCGCGCCAGCGCCGGCGCGTTCATCTCGACCTTCCACGGCTTCTGCATGCGGCTGCTGCGCACACACGCCGTGCTCGCCGGCCTGACCCCCGACTTCACGGTGCTCGACGAGAGCCAGGCGCAGACGCTCCGCGACAGCGCCTTCGATCACGCGCTGGCGGACTGGCTCGAGCAGCCCGATGCGCTCGAGCTCGCCGCGCGTTTCGCCGTCGCCGGCCTGCGCGAGGCGATCGGGTCGGTCTACGACGAGCTGCGCAGCCGCGGCGAGCGCACGCCCTCGCTGCCGGCCCCGCTGGCGCGCCACGACCGCCGGGCGGCCGCCGCCGCGTTCGCCGTGGCCGTCGCCGCGGTGCGCGTCGAGCTGGCGCTGGCGCCCTCCGCGAAGACGCTCGACCGCGCGCTCGAGCGCCTCGAGCGCGCCGCCGAGCTGGCCGGCGCCGGCGCGCCGCCCACGCCGGCGGAGCTCGAGGCCGTCTGCCTCGGCAACGGCTCGCGCGCCCTCTCCGGCCCGGCCTGCCACGCCTACGAGGCGGCCCGCGCGGCTTTCGAGCAGGCCTGCGCCGACGAGCTGGGGGTGCCCGCGGTCGAGCTGCTGGACCGCCTGCTCGTCGCCTTCGGCCGCCGCTACGAGGCGGTCAAGCGGGCGCGCGGGGCGCTCGACTTCGACGACCTCGAGCTGGAGGCCGCCAGCCTGCTGGCCGGCCATGAACAGCTCGCGGCGCTGTGGTCGGAGCGCTTCGAGCTCGTGATGGTCGACGAGCTGCAGGACACCAACCCGCGCCAGATGGCGCTGCTCGAGGCGCTCGAACGCGGCAACCTGTTCACCGTCGGCGACGAGTTCCAGTCGATCTACGGCTTTCGCCACGCCGACGTCGGCCTGTTTCGCGACCGTCGCTCGCAACTCGCCGTCGCCGGCGCGGCGCTTGTGCTGTCGACCAACTTCCGCTCGCGCCCGCCGCTGCTCGATGCCGTCAACGGCGTCTTCGAGCCGCGCTTCGGCGGCCCGTTCGTGCCGCTCGTGGCCGGGCGCTCCGAGGAGGCGGACTGGCTGCCCGGCGCCCCGCGCGTCGAGCTGCTGCTCGTCGACTCGGACGGGTGGGAGGAGCACGAGGCGGCGCTCGGCGTCGAGCTCGCCCCGGCGCCCCTGTGGCGGCGCGCCGAGGCGCGCCTGCTGGCCGCGCGCGTGGAGGCGCTGATCGCCTCCGGCGAGGCGCGCGCCGAGGATGTGGTGCTGCTGTTCCGGGCCGGCACGGCGATCACCACCTACGAGGCGGCGCTCGCCGACCGCGGCCTGGCGACGCTCGCGACCGCCGGCGGCGGCTTCTTCGCGCGCCCGGAGATCGTCGACCTCGTCGCCTACGTGCGCGCGCTCGCCAACCCCCACGACGAGCCGGCGCTCTACGGCGTGCTCGCCTCACCGCTGTGCGGCTGCTCCTCCGACACGCTCGTCGCGCTGGCGCTGCGCTCGCGCACGCTCGGCGTCGCCGTCTGGGAGGTCCTGCTCGCCGAGCCTCCGGATGCGCGCGCCGCCGCCTTTGCCGCCCACTTCGCTGCGGCGCGGCGCGCCGCCGCCGACCGCGGCCTGGGCGAGATCGTCGCCGCCGCGGTGGCGGACCACGGCTACGACCGCCATCTCTGCGCGCTGCACTCGCCCGAGCGGCGGATGGCCAACGTCCACAAGCTCGAACGCCTGGCGCGCGAGTACGAGGCGCGCGAGGGGCGCGACCTGCGGCGTTTCGCGGCGGCGCTCGCGCAGGGCCGGCTCGGCTCGCTGCGCGAGACCGAGGCGCCGCCGCCGGCCGACGGGACCGGCGCGATCGCGCTGATGACGATCCACAGCGCGAAGGGGCTCGAGTTCCCTGTCGTCTGCCTCGCCGACCTCGGCCACCAGGGCGCCGAGAGCCATCCTCCGGCGCTGCTCGTCGGCGGCTCCCGCGTCGGACTGCGCCTGCCGACGCTCGAGCGCCGGACGCTCGACACGCTCGCCCACGCCGACCTGAACGCGGCGCGGCGCGCCGCCGCGAGCGCCGAGGAGGAGCGGATCATCTACGTCGCGATGACGCGCGCGCGCGAGCGCCTGATCCTCAGCGGCGCGGCGCGTTTCGCGAGCTGGCCGAGCGAGGGCAGGACCGCGATCAGCTGGCTGGGGCCGGCGCTCGTGCCCGACCTCGCCGCGCGCGCCGCGGCCGGCGGCGGGATCTGCGAGCTGGACGCCGCGGGCGGCGCGCCGCTCTCGCTGACCCTCTGCACGCCGGAGCTCGCCGGGGCGCTGCTGTGGCCGGATGTGGACGCGGCGGCGGCGCCGGCGGTGGCGGGCACGGCCGGCGACGGGGGGGAGCCGCCGGCCGGCGCGCCGGCGCCGCTGCGCGTCGCTGCGCCCCCGCCGTCGACGCTCTCATACACGGCGATCGCCGAGTACGAGCGCTGCCCCTACCGCTACCACCTCCAGCGGGTCATCGGCCTGGCGGACGTCGAGCTGCCGGGCGCCGGGGGCGAGGACGCGGCGGCGCGGGGGTCGGCCGTGCACGCGCTGCTCGAGCGACTCGACTTCGCGGAGCCCCGCGCCCCCGGCGAGCGGGAGGTTACGGAAGCCGCGGCGGCGGCCGGCGCGGCGGCGCTCGACGGCGAGGATCGAGCGGCGCTCGCGGATCTGGTCGTGGCGTTCGCGCGCAGTTCGCTCTGCGAGCGTCTGGCCGCGGCCACGGATGTGCGAACCGAGGAGGCGTTCGCCTTCGAGCTGGCGGGCGCCGAGCTGCTGCGGGGCTCGCTCGACGTCGTCGGGCGCGAGGGCGACGGGACGCTCCTGATCGTCGACTACAAGACGGACCGGATCGGCGCCGGCGTGGATGGCGAAGCCCTCGCGGCCCGCGTGGAGCGCGACTACGCGATCCAGCGGCTCGTCTACGCGCTCGCCGGACTCGCCGCCGGCGCGCCGGCCGTCGAGGTCGCGCACTGCTTCCTGCGCCGCCCGGAGGTGGTGGTGGCCGCCCGCTACGACGCGAGCGAGCGCGCACGGCTCGAGACGGAGCTCGCGGTCCGCCTGGCGCCGCTTCGCGCGGGGCGCTTCGAGGTGTCGGGGGACCCGAACCGCGAGCGATGCGGCAGCTGCCCGGGTCGCGCCCGGCTCTGCTCGCACGACGAGGCGATGACTGCGCGAGAGCCGTCCACGGGCGTCGAATGACCCGGCGGCTGATGCTAGGATTCGTCCGCCTCAGGTGCCCGCAACCCCCTTCTCGCGGGGGGAAGCGCCGGTCGGGATCACTCATACGATGACCAGTATTCGCCAGCCCCAGCAGGCCGACGGCCTCTACGACCCCCGCCACGAGCACGACGCCTGCGGGGTGGCGGTCGTTGCGCGGCTTGACAACCGCCCGACCAACGAGGTGGTCGCGCTGGGCATCGAGGCGGTCGCCAACCTCGAGCATCGCGGCGCCGCCGGCGCCGACCCCGAGACCGGCGACGGCGCGGGCCTGCTGATCCAGATGCCCGACGAGTTCCTGCGCGCGGTTGTCGGCTTCGAGCTCCCGCCGCGCGGTCGCTACGGCGTCGCGATGTGCTTCCTGCCGACCGACCCGACGGCGCAGGCCGAGCTCTGCGAGCTGCTCGAGCGGACCGTCGAGGCGGAGGGCCAGCTGGTGCTCGGCTGGCGCGACGTGCCGACCGACGACAGCCGCATCGGGCCCACGGCGCGCGCCTCGCAGCCGACGATCCGCCAGCTCTTCATCGGCGCCGGACCGGCGCACGAGGATGACCAGGACGCCTTCGAGCGCAACCTGTACGTGATCCGCCGGGTCGCCGAGAAGGCGTTCGAGAACACCATGTACATCGCCAGCCTGTCCTCGCGCACGCTGGTCTACAAGGGGATGCTGATCAGCTACCAGCTGGCCTACTTCTACCCCGATCTGGCGGACAAGCGGATGGCATCGGCGTTCGTGCTCGTCCACTCGCGCTTCTCGACCAACACGTTCCCGAGCTGGGAGCTGGCCCACCCCTACCGGATGATCGCCCACAACGGCGAGATCAACACGCTGCAGGGCAACGTCAACTGGATGCGCGCGCGGGAGAGCCAGATGGCGAGCGAGCTGTTCGGCGAGGACCTCGCGAAGGTGCTGCCGGTCGTGCGTCCCGGCGGCTCGGACTCGGCGACCTTCGACAACGTGCTCGAGCTGTTGACGCTGGCCGGGCGCTCACTGCCGCACGCCGTGATGATGATGATCCCGGAGGCCTACCGCAACCGCGACGGCGAGCTGCCGCCCGAGCTGGGCGGCTTCTACGCGTTCCACGCCTGCTTCATGGAGCCCTGGGACGGCCCCGCCGCCGTCGCCTTCACCGACGGGCGCGTGATCGGGGCCACGCTCGACCGCAACGGCCTGCGGCCCGGGCGCTGGATGGAGACCACCGACGGCCTCGTGATCCTCGGCTCGGAGGCCGGCATCCTCACGATCCCCGCCTCGCGCGTCAAGCGGCTCGGCCGCCTCGCGCCGGGCAAGCTCTTCCTGATCGACCTCGAGGCGGGGCGGATCGTGCCGGACGCCGAGATCAAGCACCGCGTCGCGACGCAGCGCCCCTACGGCGCCTGGTTCGACGAGCACACGGTTCACTTCGACCAGATTCCGCTGCGCGAGCCGGTGGCGCTCGCGCATCCGCTGCGCTCGCTGCAGCTCGCCTTCGGCTACTCGCGCGAGGACATCGGCGTGACGCTGCCGACGATGGTGCTGGCCGCCGAGGAGCCGATCGGCTCGATGGGCGCCGACATCTCGCTGGCCGTGCTCTCCGACGCGACGCCGACCCTGTTCAACTACTTCAAGCAGCTCTTCGCGCAGGTCACGAACCCGCCGATCGACCCGATCCGCGAGGACATCGTGATGAGCATCGGCGCCGGCCTCGGCGCCGAGGGCAACCTGCTCGAGGAGAGCCCCAGCCACGCCCACCAGCTCGTGCTCGACCAGCCGATCCTGCGCAACCACGAGCTGGAGACGCTGCGCACCGTCACGCACGACGTGTTCAAGCCGCGCACGATCGACATCACCTGGCCGGTCGCCGAAGGCCCGGACGGCATGGAGGCCGCGCTGACCCGCGTCTGCGACGAGGCGCGCGAGGCGGTCGCCGAGGGCCAGAACATCATCATCCTGTCCGACCGCGCGATCGGGCCGGAGCGCGCGCCGATCCCCTCGCTGCTCGCGGTCTCCGCCGTCCACCACGACCTGGTGCGCGAGGGCACGCGGCTGCGGACCGGGCTCGTGATCGAGACCGGGGAGGCCCGCCAGGTTCACCACATCGCGACGCTGGTCGGATACGGCGCCAGCGTCGTGAACCCCTGGGTGATGTTCGAAACGGTCGCCGAGGAGGTCGACGACGGCCTGCTGGTCGACGCCGACGGTCATGCGCTCGACCGCGACGAGGCCGAGATCGCGGTGCGCAAGGCGATCGGCAAGGGGCTCCTGAAGACGATCTCGAAGATGGGGATCTCGACCATCCAGTCCTACTGCGGGGCGCAGATCTTCGAGGCCGTGGGGCTCTCCCGCGCGCTGGTCGACCGCCACTTCACCGGCACCGCCTCGCGGATCGGCGGCATCTCGCTCGACGTGCTGGCGGCGGAGACGCTGACGCGCCACGCTCGCGGCTTCCCCCACCCGCAGAGCGACCTGCTGCCGGTGGGCGGCGTCTACGCCTGGCGGCGCGACGGCGAGCACCACATGTGGAACCCGGACACGATCGCGCTGCTCCAGCACGCCGTTCGCAGCGGCGGCGAGGAGGCCTACCGCGAGTTCGCGCGGGTCAGCGACGAGCATGCGACGCGCCGCGCGACGCTGCGCGGCCTGCTCGAGATCCGCAGCGACCAGACGCCGATCGCGCTCGAGGAGGTCGAGCCGTGGACGGCGATCGTGAAGCGCTTCGTGACCGGCGCGATGAGCCTCGGCTCGCTCTCGCGCGAGGCGCACGAGAACCTCGCGATCGCGATGAACACGCTCGGCGGCAAGTCGAACACCGGCGAGGGGGGCGAGGACCCCGAGCGCTACCGCGACAATCGCCGCTCCGCGATCAAGCAGGTCGCCTCCGGCCGCTTCGGCGTGACGATCGAGTACCTCGTCAACGCCGACGAGCTGCAGATCAAGATGGCGCAGGGCGCGAAGCCCGGCGAGGGCGGCCAGCTGCCCGGCCGCAAGGTGGACGAATACATCGGCCGGATCCGCTATTCGACGCCCGGCGTCGGCCTGATCTCGCCGCCGCCCCACCACGACATCTATTCGATCGAGGACCTCAAGCAGCTGATCTACGACCTGCGCTGCGCCAACCCGACGGCGCGGATCTCGGTCAAGCTGGTTGCCGAGGTCGGCGTCGGCACCGTCGCGGCGGGCGTCGCGAAGGCCAACAGCGACCACGTGCTGATCTCCGGCCACGACGGCGGCACCGGCGCGTCACCGCTGTCGTCGATCTTCGCCAGCGGCATACCGTGGGAGATCGGGCTCGCGGAGACGCAGCAGACGCTGCTACTCAACGACCTGCGCTCGCGCATCTGGGTGCAGGTGGACGGGCAGCTGAAGACCGGCCGCGACGTCGCGATCGCGGCGATGCTGGGCGCCGACGAGATGGGCTTCGCGACCGCGCCGCTGATCGCGACCGGCTGCATCATGATGCGCGCCTGCCACCTCAACACCTGCCCGGTCGGGATCGCCACCCAGGACCCGGAGCTGCGCAAGCGCTTCGCCGGCACGCCGGAGCACGTGATCAACTACTTCCACTTCGTCGCCGAGGACGTGCGACGGATCCTCGCGAGCCTTGGGCTGCGCACGATGGACGAGCTGGTCGGCCGCGCCGACCTGCTCGACAGCTCGAAGGTGATCGGGCACTGGAAGGCGCACGGGATCGACCTCTCGAACCTGCTGACCGTGCCGACGCTCGCTCCGGGCGCGCCGCGCCGGCGCATCCGCGACCAGGAGCCGGTGCTCTGCGACGCGCTCGACTGGAACCTGATCGAGCACTCCGCGGACGCGATCGAGCGCGGCGGGCGTGTCGAGCTTCAGCGCCCCGTGCTCAACACCAACCGCTGCGTCGGCGGCCTGCTGTCGGGCGAGATCGCTCGCCGCCACGGCGCGGCGGGCCTGGCTGAGGACGCCATCAACGTCTCCTTCATCGGCGCCGCGGGCCAGAGCTTCGGCGGCTGGCTGGCGCCCGGGGTGACGTTCACGCTCGACGGCGTGGCCAACGACTACACCGGCAAGGGCCTCTCCGGCGGGATCCTCGTGGTGCGCCCGCCCGCGGACGCCGCCTACGTCGCCGAGGAGAACGTGATCGTCGGCAACACCGTGCTCTACGGGGCAACGAGCGGACGCGCCTTCTTCCGCGGCCTTTCCGGCGAGCGCTTCGCGGTGCGCAACTCGGGCGCCCGCGCGGTGGTCGAGGGCGTCGGCGACCACGGCTGCGAGTACATGACCGGCGGCCGCGTGGTGGTGCTCGGGCCGACGGGGCGCAACTTCGCGGCCGGCATGAGTGGCGGCGTCGCCTACGTCTACGACGAGGTCGGGGACTTCGCACAGCGACGCCTCAACCACGCCAGCGTGTCGCTCGAGGAGATCAGCGAAGCCGACTGCGCCGAGCTGCGCGCGCTCGTGTCCGAGCATGCGGAGCGCACGGGGTCCACCGTCGCCGAACGTCTGTTGAGCGACTGGGATGCGAGCCTCGAGCGCTTCGTGAAGGTGATGCCCAACGACTACCGGCGCGTGCTCGACGAGCAGGCGGCGCTCGCCGGCGAACTGGCCGAGGTCGGCTGATGGCCTGCTCGCGTGCCACGCGCACCACTCGCCGCATCCGCATCCTGTCCCTCGAAGTGCTGGGCTGATGGGCGAGCTGCGGGGGTTTGTGCGGGTCGGCCGAGAGCCGATCCCGGAGCGTGATGCGCTGGAGCGGATCGGCGACTACCACGAGTTCACGATCACGCGCTCGGTCGCCGAGCTGCGCGACCAGGGGGCGCGCTGCATGGATTGCGGCGTGCCGTTCTGCCACAGCGGCTGCCCGCTCGGCAATCTGATCCCCGACTGGAACGACCTCGTCTTCCACGACCGCTGGCACGACGCGCTGCGCCAGCTCCACTACACCAACAACTTCCCGGAGTTCACCGGCCGTCTGTGTCCGGCGCCCTGCGAGGCGGCCTGCGTGCTCGAGATCAACGAGGGCGACGCGGTGACGATCAAGCAGATCGAGAGCGCGATCATCGACCGCGGCTTCGACGAGGGCTGGGTCGTGCCGCTGCCGCCGGAGCGCGAGAGCGGGCGCCGCGTCGCGGTCGTCGGGTCGGGACCGGCGGGCATGGCGGCCGCGCAGCAGCTGCGCCGCGCCGGTCACGCCGTCGTCCTGTTCGAACGCGACGAGGCGGCCGGGGGGCTGGTGCGCTTCGGCGTGCCCGACTTCAAGATCGAGAAGTGGGTGGTGCAGCGGCGCGTCGAGCAGCTCGTCGCGGAGGGGGTCGAGCTGCGGCTCGGCGTCGACGTCGGCGTGGACATCGACGCGCAGGCGCTGCGCTCCGAG
The DNA here is from genome assembly GCA_964483345.1 of uncultured Solirubrobacteraceae bacterium. Taxonomy (GTDB): domain Bacteria; phylum Actinomycetota; class Thermoleophilia; order Solirubrobacterales; family Solirubrobacteraceae; genus Palsa-513. The sequence continues at coordinate 14,147 of CAZABN010000020.1, read as the reverse complement.
TTCGACGCGATCGTGCTGGCGATCGGCTCGCGCGTGCCGCGCGACCTGGAGGTCGAGGGGCGCGAGCTGCCGGGCACGCATTTCGCGATGGAGTACCTCTACGCGCGCAACCGCTGGGCCGCCGCGGAGTTCGGTCCGCCGCCGCCGATGCCGCCCCCGGCGGTCAACGCGATCAGCGCGGCCGGCAAGGACGTGGTCGTGATCGGCGGCGGCGACACCGGCGCCGACTGCGTCGGCCAGGCCACGCGCGAGGGCGCCCGCTCGGTCGTCCAGCTGGAGCTGGTTCCGGAGCCGCCGCCCAGCCGTCCCGACGAGCGCACGCCGTGGCCGCGCTGGCCGAACAAGCTGCGCCTCTCCTACGCGATGAAGGAGGCCCAGGCGGCGGGGCGCGGGGAGCTCGACTTCTCGATCGTGACGACACGGATCACCGGTGAGGGCCGCGTCCAGACGCTGCACATCGCCCAGGCCCAGGCGGCGCCCCCGTTCGACCCGGTGCAGGGAACCGAGCACGAGCTGCCGGCCGACCTCGTGCTGCTCGCAATGGGCTTCGTGCATCCCGAACCGGGCGGAATCGTCGAGCAGCTCGGCGCCACGCTCGACGCCCGCGGCAACGTCGACGCACCCTCCTACGCCACCTCCGCCGACGGCGTGTTCGTCGCCGGCGACGCCCGCCGTGGCCAGTCGCTGATCGTGTGGGCGATCAACGAGGGCCGCCAGTGCGCCGAGCGCGTCGAGCACTACCTCGCGAGCCTGCCGGCCGCGACCTGAGCCGCCCCGCACGCGCGCCGTGCGCGGTTCGTGCGGGCCGATCACGCGCGCCGTGCCGCGGCTCGTGCGGGCCGATCACGCGCGCCGTGCGCGGTTCGTGCGGGCCGATCACGCGCGCCGTGCCGCGGTTCGTGCGGGCCGATCACGTCCGCCGTGCGCGGTTCGTGCGGGCCGATCACGCGCGCCGTGCCGCGGCTCGTGCGGGCCGATCACGTCCACCGCGCCCCTTACTCTGCGTGCTGTCGCCGGTCTGCCACGACAGGAGCCTGGGGTTGCCGCTCTGCTTCATCGAACCGCATGACGCGATCCGCGTGATCGCCGAGTCGATGGGCCGTGAGGCGCGGCGTCAGCTCGTCGGCGAGGTGATGCACGCCTGGGTGGACGAGATCCCCGAGCCGGAGCTCGCGATGCACTACGAGCGCGCAGTGAGCGACCTGGATGCCGACGACCTCTCGATGCTCGCCGCCTGGCACGCCTCGCTCGAGACGGTCGGCCAGCCGATCGCCAACACCGACTTCCTGCTCTCGATCTACCCGTCGCTCGGCGAGTACCGTCGCGAGGCGCTGAAGGTCGCCGCCGGCCTCGGCGGCGAGGACGCCTTCGACGCCGGTGTGACCGAGGAGCAGGCGCTCGCGAAGGTTCTGCCGCACCTCTCGCGCGAGCGCGCGAGCGAGCTCGCCAACGAGTGCATCGAGCTCTACCTCTGGGACCGCCTCGGCACCCCGAACTAGTCCGCCGCGTTCACGCGGGCGTCGCGATCGCGTAGCTGCCGAGCCCCCGGCGCCCCTCGTGGTGCCAGGCCACGAACGTGACCTGTGTGCGCGCTCCGTCCGCGTCCGTGAGCTCACCGCTCGCCAGCGCCTCGCCGCCGATCCGCAGCGGGAACTCCGCGTCGTCGGTCGCCCACAGCTCGATCCCGGCGTGCGTGAGCCGCCCCGCCCCGTCGTAGGTGCTCGACAGGCGCGGCTTCTCGATCCTCGCCGGCTCGGGCGGGTCGCCGCGGAAGACAACCGCGGCGAGCTCCTCCTCGCCGTGTCCGCCGGCCCCCGGCGGCCGGGTCGCTCGTAGTGCGAACGCCAACTGTGGGTCGAACAGGACGGCGAGCGAGCGCTCGAGCGACGCGGTGGCGCCGGTCTCGCGCCCCACCATCGCCAGCCCGGCGACCGGCTGCGAGCCGACGCTGCCGCTCGCGCTGCATGGCCAGGCCAGCACGCCTTCGTTCCCGAGACCGGCCCCGTGGCCCCACGAGGCGAGCTCGAGCTCGAAGTGGCCGGGCGAGCTGATCCGCCACGACTCGCCGGTCTGGGCGAACACCGGCGGCGCCGCCGCCGTCAGCTGCTCGCCAACGTTCGTCAGCGCGCCGACGCCAGCGATCGCAAAGAGCTGGATCGCGCTGCCGGCGTCGGCGAAGCTGACCGTCAGTCGCTCGCTCACGCCCACAGGCTATGCGACGGCCCGCCCTCTACACTTCGTCCATGGTCACCGTCGACGACGTGCAGGAGGCGCTCACCAACGTGATCGATCCCGAGCTCGGGCTCGATTTCGTCGAGCTGGGCCTGATCTACGAGATCGAGATCGACGAGGGCAAGGTGCACGTGACCTTCACGCTCACCGCGCCGGGCTGCCCGATCGGGCCCGAGGTGGCCGAGCAGATCGAGGAGTTCGTCTCCGAGCTCGACGGCGTCGAGTCGGTCGGCTCGACGATGGTGTTCACGCCGCCGTGGACGCCCGAGCGGATGAGCGACGACGCGAAATTCGCGCTCGGGTACTGATGGCCGAGGACCAGGACTGGCGCCTGCGGGCCGACCTCGCGGATCCCGCGGGGCTTCACGCCCGGCTGCGCGACGCGCACCACTTCGAGCACGAGCTGAAGCCGCTGATCAGCCACGACGTCGTGCTCAGCTACGACGACGACACGCTGTTCGCCTACGCCAACACGCGCGAGGCGATCGACGAGACACGCCGCGCGATCGCGCATCAGCTCGAGAGCGACGGCCTGACGGCGACGCTGCGGATCGACCATTGGGATGACCAACTCGGCGACGTCGGCGACTGGCATGCCGTCGATCCGCCGCTCGACGACGCCGGGATCGCGCGCGAGGCGGCGGAGCGCGACCAGCACAGGACCCACGAGTCGGGCGACGCGCGCACCGAGACGCGCACGGTGGCGATCACCTCGGGGCGGATGGTGCGCACCTGGTTCGAGAAGACGGTCGCCGACGAGGCGCGCGAACTGGGCGTCGAGCTGTCGATCGTCGAGCATCCCCACCTGCTGACGACCCAGATTGCCTTCACGCTGACGGGGCCGACGGGCAAGGTCGACGCCGTGGTCGAGGATCTCTCGCAGCGGGCCGGCGCCGTCACGCGGCTCGAGACGTATTACCCGATCGTCAGCTGAGCGCGGCGTGGACGAGCCGGTCGCCAGCGACCTCGAGATCCGCGGCCCGCGCATCCGCCTGCGCATCCCGCGCGAAAGCGACGCGCAGCGGCTGTTCGAGCTGGCGAGCGACCCGGAGGTCACGCGCTTCTTCTCCTGGGGTCCCTACGAGCAGGAGGGCGAGGCGCTCGCCTGGCTGCAGACGCTGCCGGAGCGCCGCTCGCAGGGCGTGGCGCTCGAGCTGGCGGTCGTCGACAGCGACGACTGGGTGATCGGCGTGATCGCCGTGCTCGAGGTGTCCAAGCGCGACCGGCGCAGCATCATGGGAGTCTGGCTCGGCCAGGCCTACTGGGGGACGGGCGCGAACGCCGAAGCGCAGGCGCTGATCGCCCACCTCGTGTTCGAGCCTCTGCGGATGGAGCGCTTCGGCGCCTGGGTCGACGTGCGCAACCAGCGCTCGCAGCGCTCGCTCGAGCGCATCGGCTATGTCCGCGAGGGGGTCCTGCGCGGCTGGCACCGCCACTACGACGAGCGTCGCGACCTGGTCTCGTACTCGCTGCTGCGCGACGAGTGGCAGCAGTCGGAGCTTGCCGCGCTGGCCATCACTGTGCGCGGCACGGTGCCCGAGGCGTTCATCTGCGCGGAACGCTGAGCGCCGCGGCGGCCGCCCGCGACAGCGGCGCAGGAAAGCGTTCAAGCGGTTTGGCGGCGCGATCGTGGTGGTAGATTGCGCAGTCCTTCGCAACCCGTCCCGTGCCCGCGAAACCGTAGGAGCCCCGCGATGGCCCGAGCAATCTGGAGCGGTTCGATCTCGTTTGGCCTGGTCAACGTCCCGGTCAAGCTGTACACCGCCGTCGCGCGCAAGACGGTGCAGTTTCACCAGCTGCACGATGCGGACGGCTCGCGCATCCAGCAGAAGCGCTTCTGCGCGGCAGACGGGGAGGAGGTGCCCTATGAGCACATCGTCAAGGGCTACGAGGTGTCGCCGGGCCGCTACGTCGTGATCGAGCCGGCAGAGCTGGAGTCGCTGGACCCCAAGAAGACGCGGCTGATCGAGATCGAGCAGTTCGTCGACCTCGCCGAGATCGACCCGATCTTCTACGACCAGCCGTACTACCTCGCGCCGGCCGCGGGAGCGGGCAAGGCCTACCGCCTGATGCTGGCCGCGATGCGCGACGCGGGCAGGGTCGCGATCGCGCGTGTCGTGCTGCGCCAGAAGGAGCACCTCGTGGCGCTGCGGGCGACCGACGAGGTGCTGATCATGGCCACGCTCGTGTTCGCCGACGAGGTCGTGCCGCCGTCGACGCTCGACGAGGTGGCCGACGCGGACATCGAGGTTTCCGAGCGTGAGCTGAAGGTGGCGCGGCAGCTGATCGAGATGCTCTCCGGCCCGTTCGACGCCGGCCAGTACCGCGACGAGTACCGCGAGGCGGTGCTCGCGCTGATCGAACGCAAGGTCGCCGGCGAGGAGATCGCGGTCGCACCGCAGGCGCCGGCGCCGGTCGCCGCGCCCGACCTGATGGCGGCGCTGCAGGCGAGCGTCGAGGCGGTTGGGCGCTACAACGCGCATTGGGACGGCGGCGAGGACGCCAAGCCCAAGCGACGCACGCGGGCGAAGGCCACGCGGCAGCCGACGAAGAAGTCGTGACGGCGGGGCGCGCCGGCGACCCGCTGAAGAGCTACCGCTCCAAGCGCGACTTCGCCGCGACGCCGGAGCCGTCCGGGAGCGCGGGGGGCGGCGGCGCAGGCGCGCCGCGGTTCGTCGTCCACGAGCATTCGGCTCGCCGCATGCACTGGGATCTGCGGCTCGAACGCGACGGCGTGCTCGTCTCGTGGGCGATCCCGAAGGGCATGCCGCAGGAGCCGAAGGTCAACCATCTCGCGCCGCACACCGAGGATCACCCGCTCTCCTACCTCGACTTCGAGGGCGAGATCCCGCCGGGCAGCTACGGCGCCGGCACGATGCGCATCTGGGACCGCGGCACCTACGAGTGCCTGAAATGGGAGCCGCGCAAGGTCGAGGTCGCGCTCCACGGCGAGCGCCTCGACGCCCGGTACGCGCTGTTTGCGATCGGCGAGGGCGAGCACGCGCGCGAGTGGATGATCCATCGCATGGACCCGGCCTCCGAGGCGGATCTCACGCCGATGCCCGCGCGGGTTGCGCCGATGCTCGCGCGCGCGGGGACGCTGCCGCGCGACGAGGACCGCTGGGCATACGAGATCAAGTGGGACGGCGTGCGCGCGATCGCCTACGCCGAACCCGGCAGCCTTCGCTTCGAGAGCCGCAACCTGCGCCAGATCACGGCGAGCTACCCGGAGCTCGCGCGGCTCGGCCGCGCGCTCGGCTCGCACCGCGCCGTGCTGGACGGCGAGATCGTCGCTCTGCGCGAGGACGGGCGGTCGAGCTTCTCGGCGCTCGCGCAGCGCATGAACGTCAGCTCGCCCGCGCGTGCGAAGCGCCTCGCGCAGAGCGCCCCCGTCACCTACATGATCTTCGACCTGCTCTGGCTCGACGGGCGCTCACTGATCGACCGCCCGTACCTGGAGCGCCGCGCGGAGCTCGCTCGCCTCGGGCTGCGAGGCGAGCGCTGGCAGACGCCCGAGCACATCGTGGGCGCCGGGCGCGAGACGCTCGATGCGTCCGCGGCGGCGGGGCTCGAGGGGATCGTCGCCAAGCGGCTCGACAGCCCATACGAGCCTGGCGGGCGAAGCGGCGCCTGGATCAAGCTGAAGAACGGCGCGCGCGAGCGCTTCGCAATCGGCGGCTGGATGCCCGGCGCGGGGCGCCGTCGCGAACGGATCGGCGCGCTGCTGCTGGGTGACGGGGAGGAGCTCCGCTACTGCGGGCGGGTCGGCAGTGGCCTGGGCGTCGCGGAGCTCGAACGCCTCGAGGCGGCGCTCGCGCCGCTGGTGCGCGCGCAGTCGCCGTTTGATCCGGCCGGGCCCCAGCCGCCGCGCGGCGCGGTCTTCTGCGAGCCGCGCCTCGTGGCCGAGATCGCGTTTCGCGAGCGCACGCCGAAGGGCATGCTCCGCCAGCCGACCTACGAGGGCCTCGTCGAGCGCGGTGCTCGCGAGCGCGCGGCCGCGGCCGGGCGGTTGGTCGTGCACGGAACCGGCAGCTCGCGTGTGCGGGCCGAGGTCGAGGGTCACGAGCTGACGCTCTCGAACCTCGACAAGGTCCTCTATCCCGCCGACGCGTTCACCAAGCGCGACGTGATCGACTACTACGCGGCGATCGCGCCGGTGCTGCTCCCGCACCTGAACGGCCGCCCGCTCACCGTCACCCGCTATCCGGACGGCGTCGACGGCAAGGCCTTCTTCCAGAAGCAGTCCCCGGCGAATCGGCCGGCGTGGGTGCGGACCGTCGCGGTCGCGAGCGAACGCAGCCGGCGGATCGACTTCACGCTCGCCGACGACCTGGCGACGCTCGTGTGGCTGGCGAACCTGGCCGCGCTCGAACTGCACGTGCCGCTCGCGCGCGCGAGCGACCTGGCGCGCCCGACCGCGGTCGTGTTCGACCTCGACCCCGGTCCGCCGGCCGGCATCGTGGAGTGCTGCCGTGTCGCGCTCTGGCTGCACGGCACCTTCGAGCGGCTGGGACTGGCGAGCTTCGTCAAGACCTCGGGCTCCAAGGGGCTGCAGGTGTATCTGCCGCTTGGCGGCGCCGCGAGCTTCGAGCAGACCAAGTCGTTCGCCCGGGCGCTCGCGATCCTCGTCGAGCAGGCCGAGCCGGCGCTCGCAATCTCGCGGATGACGAAGGCGCTGCGGGCGGGCAAGGTGCTGATCGACTGGAGCCAGAACGACGAGCACAAGACGACCGTCTGCGCCTATTCGCTGCGGGCGCGCGAGCATCCGAGCGTCTCGACGCCGCTGCACTGGGACGAGGTGCGCGCGGCGCTGGCGAAGCCGCATGCGGCAGCGCTCTCCTTCGACGCCGCCGCGGTGCTCGCACGGGTGCGCGAGCACGGCGACCTGTTCGCCCCGCTGCTCTCGCTGGTTCAGGCGTTGCCGGCGATCTAGCGCGACGGCGGCCGGATGCTGCATGCCCTCGTGCGTGCCGTCCACCGCGACGCCTACAGTGGCAGCGAGCATGGTGCTTTGCTTCATCACGCCGCAGGACACGATTCGCGTGATCGCCGACTCGGTCGGCCGCGACGCGCGCCGGCGGCTGGTCGGCGAGGTCGTCGCGGCGTGGGTGGATGACATCCCCGAGCCGGAGCTGAGCGCGCACTACGCGAAGGCGGTGGCGGGTCTCGACGAGGCGGACCTGCATGTGCTGGCGGACTGGTACTCCTCGCTCGCGCTGGGACCGCCGATCGCCAACAGCGACTTCCTGCTCGCCGCCTTTCCGAAGCTCGGCTCGAGCCGGCGCGAGGCGCTGAAGATCGCCGCCGGCTTCCGTGGCGAGCAGGCGTTCGACGCCGGCGTGACGGAGGAGCGCGCGCTGAACGCGGTGCTCGGGCACCTTTCGCCGCAGCGCGCCGCGCGGCTCGCCCACAGCTGCATCGAGATCTACGTCGAGGACCGCCTCGGCGGCGAGAACTAGTCCGCCGGCGCAGCGGCCGCGCGGGCGAGCGCCAGCAGCTCCTCGATCGCCTCGGACACCCAGCCGGCGAGGCGGTCGAGCTCCGGCAGCGCCTGCGAGTCCGCGAGCAGGCCGAAGTTCAGCTGCCCGTTGTAGGACATGATCGCGACGGCGAGCGCGTGGTCGTGCGCGAGGAAGCCGATCGGGTAGACCTCGCGGATCTCGCGGCCGAGCACGTGCAGCGGGATCTGCGGGCCGGGCATGTTCGTCACGAGCAGGTTGAACAGCCGCGTGGAGAAGTTGATCCGCGAGGCCTGCGCGAGAATCGTCGGCGGCGCGAAGTTCTGCACGCCGGCGAGCACCTCGGCGCCGAGCGCCTGGCGCGACTCCTTGATGCCATCCATGCTGACGCGCACCGCCTCGAGCCGTTCGCGCGGATCGGCGATGTACACCGGAAGGCTCCCGCGCATCGCGGCGAGGCGGTTGCCGATCACGTCGCCGCCGTCGCCGGCGCCGCGCAGCGACACCGGCACGAGCGCGCGCAACTCGAGCCCCTCGGTGCGCACGCCGCGTGACTGCAGGAAGCTGCGCAGCGCGCCGGTCACGACCGCCAGCACGACGTCGTTGACGGTGCCGCCGAAGGCGTTCTTGATCGCCTTGAAATCCTCGAGCCGGGCGCTCACGGTGACGAAGCGCCGGTAGGGGCCGATCGGCACGTTCAGCGGCGTCTCGGGCGCCGGGTTGAGCGCCGCCCAGGCGATCTCGGCGAGTCCTCCGGCGGCGTCGCGCAGCCGGCGTACCGACTCCTGCGGGTGCGCTCCGGCGGTCAGCGCGCCGTTCAGCAGCCTGACCGTGTCGCGGGCGTCGCGGACCGCGCCGAGCGCCATCAGGCCGAGCTGTCCCGGGTTGGATCCGGGCGTCCATTCGGGCGGCGGCTCGGCGGAGTCGCCGGCCTCGGATTCGAGGTCGAAGATGACGGTCGCGAGGTCGAGTCCGGCGATGCCGTCGATCACCGCGTGGTGGGTCTTGAAGATCAGCGCGAAGCCGCCGTCCTCGAGTCCTTCGACGAACCACATCTCCCACAGCGGGCGGCGGCGGTCGAGCTGGGTCGAGTAGATGCGCGAGAGCAGCGTGAGCAGCTCGTCGCGCCCGCCGGGGGAGGGCAGCGCGACGTGGCGGACGTGGTACTCCAGACGGAAGGCGGCGTCGTCGATCCAGACGGGCCGACCGCGGTCGAACGGCGTGCGGGCCAGCCGCTGGCGGTAGCGAGGCACGAGATGCAGGCGCCCCGCGATCAGCTCGAGCAGCTCGCCGAACTGCGGCGGCGGGCCGTCGAAGGTCGTCAGCGCGCCGATGTGCATATGCGACTCGGGGCCCTCCTGGTGCAGGAAGGACGCGTCCAGCGCGGTCAGGCGATCGAGGTGCTGCTGCGTCATGCGTCTCAAAGCGTAGTCGCGTCGGAGCGTCGCCGACCGAAGCAGCCGTGGGCACACCGGAGTACCGTCATTGCGTGATGCGCCGCTCATCCTCGGTTGCCGCCGCCAGGCGGGGTGTCGGCCGCCGTAGAATCAAGCTGTGGCCGTTGTGACCAACACAGTCGAGAAGATCCTGCTCGCGGCTCCGCGCGGCTACTGCGCGGGCGTCGATCGAGCCGTCCAGACGGTCGAGCGGGCGCTCGCGCGCTACGGGCCGCCGGTCTACGTGCGCAAGGAGATCGTCCACAACAAGCACGTGGTCGAGCAGCTGCGCGCGCGTGGCGCGATCTTCGTCGAGAGCGAGACCGAGGTGCCGGAGGGCTCGGTCACCGTGTTCTCCGCGCACGGGGTTGCCCCGATCGTGCATCAGAACGCGACGGCGCGCCGCCTGCGAACGATCGACGCGACCTGCCCGCTCGTGACCAAGGTGCACGTCGAGGCTCGCAGGTTCGCCGCCGACGGCTACATGGTCGTCCTCGTCGGCCACGACGGGCACGAGGAGGTCGAGGGAACGATGGGGGAGGCGCCGGACAACATGGTGCTGGTGCAGACCGAGCAGGACGTCGACGAGCTCGAGCTGGACGATCCCGAGAAGGTCGCCTACATCTCGCAGACGACGCTGTCGGTCGACGAAACCAGGGGCATCATCGAGCGCCTGCGCGAGCGCTTCCCGGCGATCGTCGGCCCGCGCACCGACGATATCTGTTACGCCACGACCAACCGCCAGGCCGCGGTGCGCCAACTGGCCAGCGTGTGTGAGCTGGTGCTCGTGATCGGCTCGCGCAACTCGTCGAACTCGCTGCGCCTTGTCGAGGTGGCTCGCGACTACGGCGCCGAGGCGCATCTGATCGACAACGCCCGCGAGCTCGACGAAACGTGGTTGGACGGTGTGCGCACGCTAGGCATCTCCTCCGGCGCGAGCGCCCCCGAGGAGCTCGTGAAGGAGCTGGTCGAGCACTTCCGCGCCCGCGGCGTCAGCGACATCTCGGAGCTCGAGGTTACGCGCGAGGACGTGCGCTTCATGCTGCCCAAGGCGATTCGCGGCGTCGGCGCCGCGCGGTAGTGGCGCGCACACTCGTCGTCTCCGACCTGCACCTCGGAACGCGCGCAGGCAGTGACGTCTTGCGGCGTGAGGGCGTGCTCGAGCAGCTGCTCGCGGCGCTGGACGGCGTCGATCGCCTCGTGCTGCTCGGCGACACGCTCGAACTGCGCCAGGGCGAGGCGCACACCGTGCTGGACCGCGCGCGCGGCGTGCTCGAACGGCTCGGCGCGCGGCTGGGCGATCGCAGCGTGGTGCTGGTCCCCGGCAACCACGACCACGCGCTGGCGAGCGCCTGGCTGGCGCGCCGAACCGAGCCGCTCGGGCTCGAGCAGCGCTGCCCGCCGGGTGAGGCCTCCTTCATCGCGGCGGCCGTGGCCCAGCTGCTCGCGCCGGCGGCTGTCGAGGTCGCCTACCCCGGGCTCTGGCTCGCCGACGGCGTCTACGCGATGCACGGGCATCAACTCGACCTGCACATGACCGTGCCGACGATCGAGCGCCTCGCGGTGGCGATGAGCGGCCGGCTGTCGCTCGCGGGCGACCGCCGCTGGGACGACGTCGGCTGCGTCGACGACTACGAGGCCGTGATCTCGCCCGTCTATGCCTGGGCTCACGCCGCCGCCCAGAGCGGGCGGCCATCGGAGACGGTCGACGGCGGGCGCACCGTGAAGGCGTGGAACTCCCTGCGCTCCTCGCGCGGCGGGGCGCTGCGCTCGCGCGCCTTCCCGCTTGCCTTTCCGTGGCTTGTCCGCGCCGCCAACGCCGCCGGGCTCGGTCCGCTGCGCGGTGAGCTCTCGCCGGCGGAGCTGCGCACCGCCGGTCTGCGCGCGATGAGCGTCGTCGTCGAGCGGCTGGGGATCGACGCGCGCGACGTGATCTTCGGGCACACGCACCGTGCCGGGATGCTCGACGGCGACGAGGGCGCGGAATGGCTGACGCTCAATGGAGCGCGGCTGCACAACTGCGGCTGCTGGGTCTTCAGCTCCGTCTTCGCGCGCGATCCGGCGAGCCCCTACTGGCCCGGCAGCGCGGTGCTGGTCGAGGACGGCAAGCCGCCGGCGCTGCTGCGTCTGCTCGCCGACCAGGGCGTCGAGCAGCTGCGCCCGGTTCGCTAGAGCAGCGGGCTGTTTCACGGGCGCCGCCGCGTCACGCGCATTTCACCGGCACGCCTCCGCAACCGCTATACAGTCGCGGAACAACACATTCGGCAAACAAGCGCGCGAGCGCAGAGAGGGACGGGATCGCATGGCACTGGGCTTCTACTTCAGGCCCGCCGGGTTCACGCCGGCAATCTATGAGGACACGCTGAGTCAGCTGGAGGCAGCCGGGGCCGGTGCGCCCGACGGACGCACGCTGCACGTCGCACTCGACGTCGACGGCGCGATCCACGTCTTCGACATCTGGGAGTCCCAGGAGCAGTTCGAGGCGTTCGGGGCGACGCTCGTGCCGATCATGACCGCAGCCGGAGTCGATCCGGGCCAGCCGATGGTCTCCAACGTGCGCAACGTGATCGAGGGCTGAGCCCGGCGGGCGATGAATGCCCGCCCGGCGGACGCCTGTGGCGTGAGCAGCTCGCCGTCGAGTTGCTGGAGTCCGTTCGCTCCGCCGGCCGGCCATATGAGCGCCGTCGCCTCGCGGGCGCTGACAAGGCGCGGCGGCCGCAGCGCGGTCACGGGCGTGAGGCTGATCGCCGCGCCGCGCGGCGGGCGCGGCGATCAGAGCCGGCGGGCGCGGACGGCGGTGCCGTAGGCGCAGATCTCGGTCCAGGTCGAGCCGAGCTCGGAGGTGTCGAAGCGGAAGGCGATGATCGCGTTCGCGCCCTTCGCCTCCGCCTCGGCGGAGAGCCGTTCGGTGGCGTCGCGGCGGCCGTCGGCGAGCATCTTCGTCATCCCCTTCAGCTCGCCGCCGAGCAGCGACTTGATCCCGGCGCCGAACTGGGAGCCGATGTTGCGTGAGCGGACCGTCAGGCCGAACACCTCGCCGAAGACCTCCTCGATCTCGTAGCCCGGAAGGTCATTCATCGTCGAGATGATCACGGCGGCCACGTTAGCAGCGCCGCGGCGACGGTGGCGCTCCGCCGTCGTGGCGCGCGTCTATCCTGCTGGCGATGATCGTCCGCGACGCCGACCCCGAGCTCGACGCCGCCGCGTGCGCGGCGATCTACGGGCCCTACATCACCGACTCGGTGGCCTCCTTCGAGGCGGTCGTGCCGAGCGCCGAGGAGATGGCGAAGCGGATGCGCGCGGCGCATGCGTGGCTGGTCGCGGAGGAGGACGGCGTCACGGTCGGCTACGCCTACGGCTCGCCGCATCACGAGCGGGCGGCGTACCGCTGGTCGGCGAACGTCGCGGTCTACATCGACGCCGCGCACCACCGCGGCGGCATCGGGCGCGCGCTCTACACGCGGCTGTTCGAGCAGCTGCGCGCGATCGGGATCTGGACGCTCTGCGCCGGGATCACGCTGCCCAACGATGCGAGCGCCGGCCTGCACCGCGCGCTGGGCTTCGTCCCCGTCGGCACCTATCGGCGGATCGGCTGGAAGGCCGGCGCCTGGCACGACGTCGAATGGCTGGCGCTCGATCTGCGCCCGGGCGAGTCGGGCGCGCCCGACGAGCTCACGGTGAAAGCCCCGGGGTGAAGCAGACGCCGTCGCAGCGCACGTGCTCGCCGAAGGCGAGCTCGAGCTCGCCGTGGCCGTGGTGCTCGTGGCGGACCAGCAGGTGGGCGCCGGGATGCTCGACCGCCAGCTCACGGCCGTTGACCGTGACCGACGCGCCGGGCGCTCGGGGCTCCAGCACGGCCCACGCCGCGCCCGCCTCGTAGGGGCCTGAGAACGGCTCCGCCAGCCGGTCCTCGGAGGGCACGACCAGCGTCGCGCCCGGCTCATCCTCGGGCCGCAGCGGCGCAAGCGGCTCGCATGTGACGCCCAGCAGCTCGCAGATCGCGCGTTCGCAGTCCTCGTAGTCGCCCTCGCCGTAGTGGTAGTCGGCGAGCATGCCGTCGGCGTTCCACAGGTAGCGGCCCGGCCAGCCGGCGTTCTCGTACTCGCGCCAGAGCGCGAAGTTGGTGTCCAGCAGCACCGCGTGCTCGATCCCCAGCCGCGCCACGGCGGCGCGCGTGTTCTCCTCGTTCGCGCTGGCGCGAAAGCCTGGCGAGTGGACCGAGACGACGACCAGGCCGGCGTCCGCGTAGCGCTCGTGCCAGGCGATCAGGTACGGCAGCGTGTGCAGCGAGTTGGGGCGGCAGAAGTCCCAGAACTCGATCAGCACCGGCGCCCCGTGCAGTGCCGTCATCTCGAGCGCCGGCGAGTTCAGCCACCGCGCGCCGGACGGAAACGGCGGCGCCTGGATGCTGTCGATCGGCGGCCGCACGGCTCCTCAATCAGAGACGGAGGGGGATCCCCCCGGAGTCAATTTGACTGCTAGCCGATCGAGCCGACCATCTCGAGCTGGATCAGGCGATTCAGCTCGACGGCGTACTCCATCGGGAGCTCCTTGGTCACCGGCTCGATGAAGCCGTTGACGATCATCGCGGCGGCCTCGTCCTCGGAGAAGCCGCGCGAGCCCATGTAGAAGAGCTGCTCCTCGGAGATCCGCCCGACGGTGGCCTCGTGGGCGACCGTCACGTTGGGGTTCTGGATCTGGATGTCCGGCCAGGTGTCCGAGCGGGAGATGCCGTCCATCATCAGGCCGTCGCACTGGACACGTGACTTCGAACCCTGCGACTTCGGGCCCATCCGCACGAGCCCGCGGTAGCCCATGATCCCGCCGTCCTTGGAGATCGACTTGGCGAGGATGTTGGAGGTCGTGTTCGGGGCGAGGTGGACGACCTTGGCGCCGGTGTCCTTGTGCACGCCCTTGCCGGCGACACCGACGTTGAGGTGGTCGGCGCGGGCGCCCTCGCCGGTGAGGAAGGAGCCGGGGTAGAGCATCACGAACTTGGCGCCCATCGAGCCGCCGACCC
>CAZABN010000019.1:0-27669 GCA_964483345.1 uncultured Solirubrobacteraceae bacterium | reverse complement strand
GGCTCCGGCTGGCTCGAGATCCTCGGCGCCGGGATGGTCGACCCGAACGTCTTCGCCTACGTGCGCGAGTACGGCTACGACCCCGAGCGGGTCACCGGCTTCGCCTTCGGCATGGGGATCGAGCGGATCGCGATGCTGCGCCACGGCATCCCGGACCTGCGCCTGTACTTCGAGAACGACCTGCGCCTGCTCGAGCAGTTCGGAGCGCGTTAGATGCTCGTCCCCGTCGAATGGCTTCGCGAGTACTGCGACCCGCCGCTGTCGACCGAGGAGCTGGCGGTGCGCCTGACCCTGACGGGCACCAAGGCGGAGCGCTGGTTCCGCTACGGCGTACCGTCCGGCGACCACTACGTGGTCGGGCGCGTGCTGGAGGCGGAGCGCCACCCCGACGCCGACCGCCTGAGCGTCTGCCGCGTCGAGCTGGGCGATGCGGCGCCGGCGACGATCGTCTGCGGCGCGCCCAACGTCGCCGCCGGCCAGACCGTCGCGGTGGCGCGCCCGGGCGCGGCGCTGGCGGACGGGCGCACGCTCGGCGCCGCGAAGCTGCGCGGCGTGGTCAGTGAGGGGATGATCCTGGCGACGGACGAGCTCGCGCTGGGCGGCGAACACGAGGGCATCCTCGTGCTCGACGACGGGCCGGAGCCCGGCACGCCGCTCGCCGAGGTGCTGCCGCTCGGCACCGACGTGATCGAGCTCGAGATCACGCCGAACCGCCCCGACTGCCTGAGCGTCTACGGCGTCGCGCGCGAGGCCGCCGCCGCGACCGGCACACCGCTGGCCGCGCCGCCGTGGTGCGAGGACCCCGGCACGCTCGAGGGCGACCCGCCCGGGATCGAAATCGTCGTCGAGTGCCCCGAGCTCTGTCCGCGCTTCACCGCGCGGGTGCTCGAGGACGTCACGATCGGGCCCTCGCCGCTGTGGCTCGCGGCCCGGCTGCTCGCGGCCGGCATGCGCCCGATCTCCAACGTCGTCGACATCACCAACTACGCGATGCTGCTGACCGGCCAGCCGCTGCACGCCTTCGACCTCGACCGGATCGCGGGCGGACGGCTGACGGTGCGCCGCGCCCGCGACGGCGAGAGCGTCACGACGCTCGACGGCGCGCAGCGCACGCTCGACTCCGAGATGGTCGTGATCTGCGACGCCGACGGCCCGACCTCGGTCGCCGGCGTGATGGGCGGCGCGCGCTCCGAGGTGGGCGCGCAGACCACGCGGGTGCTGCTCGAGGCGGCGAACTGGAACGGCGCGAACATCCAGCGCACGGCGGTCCGCCTCGGCATGCGCAGCGAGGCCTCGGGACGGTTCGAGAAGGGGCTCTCGCCCGGCACGACGCTCGAGGCGCAGGCGATCGCGACGGCGCTGTTCGTGCAGCTGTGCGGCGCTCGCGTGCTGGCCGGCACCGTCGACGTCGGCGGTCCCGGCGCGGAGCCGGCGCCGATCGCGCTCCGCCCCGCCCGTGTCGAGGCGCTGCTGGGGGCGGAGATCCCGGCGGCGCGTTGCGCCGCGATTCTCACCTCGCTCGGGTTCGGCGTCGAGGAGGAGGATGCGGGGCCGCTCGTCCACGTCCCGCACTTCCGCCGCGGCGACGTGACGCGCGAGGTCGATCTGATCGAGGAGGTCGCGCGGATCGACGGGCTCGAGCGGCTGCCCGCGACGCTGCCGCCACGCCGCGGCGCGGCCGGGCGCCTCAACCACGCGCAGAAGCTTCGCCGCCGCGCCGAGGACGCGCTCGCCGCACGCGGCCTTTCGGAGATCGTCGGCTGGAGCTTCACCGAGCCGCGGCTGCTCGAGCGCCTGCGGATCGGGCCGGGCGACCCGATCGGACAGGTCGTCGCGATCGAGAACCCGCTGTCGGAGAACTGGTCGATCATGCGCCCGACGCTGCTCGGCTCGCTGCTCGACGCCGCGGAGCGCAACACCGCGCGCGGCGCCCGCGATCTCGCGCTGTTCGAATCCGGCACCGTCTTCCGCGCTGCGCCGGACGGCCCGCTCGCCGCCGAGCACCACGCGCTCGCCGTGCTGATCGCCGGCGACGTGGTGGCCGCGAACTGGCGCGAGCCGGCGGCGCCCGCCGACTTCTTCGCCGCGAAGGGGCTGCTCGCGGCCGTGCTGGACACGCTCGGTGTGCAGTGGGCTGCGACCGCCGAGCAGTGGCCGTTCCTGCATCCCGGGCGCTCCGCCTGCGTGCTCGCCGGCGAGACGCGGCTCGGCTTCGTCGGCGAGCTGCATCCGCTCGTCGCGGCGGCCTGGGACCTCGAGTCCGCCGCCGTCTGGGCGATTGACCTCGACCTCGTTGCCGCGCTCGCGCCGGAGCTCGTGCGCTACACGCCGTTCGGCGAGTACCCGGCGGTGCGCGAGGACCTCGCGGTGGTCGTGTCCGACGAGCGCTCCGCCGGTGAGGTCGTCGCCGTCGTGCGCGAGGCGGGCGGCGCGGAGCTCGCGCGCGTGGAGGTCTTCGACGTCTATCGCGGCGCGCAGGTGGGGGAGGGGCGCGTGTCGCTGGCGCTGCACTTGGAGTTCCGGGCGAACGACCGCACGCTGACCGACGAGGACGTCGCGGCGCGGCGCGCGCAGATCGCGGCGGCGCTGGGCGAGCGGGTGGGAGGCGAGCTGCGTGCCTAGCGTCGTTGTCATCGGCGCCTCCGGCTACGCCGGCGCGATCGCGGCCGAGCTGCTGTGGCGCCACCCGCAGTTCGAGCTGGCCGCGATCACCGCGCGGGAGGATGCGGGCAGGCCGCTGAGCGAGCTGTACCCGCACCACCGCGTGCCGCTGGCGCTCGAGCAGCTCGACCTCGACCGCGTCGGCCGGGCCGACGCGGCGATCGTCGCCTATCCGCACGGCACGGCGGCGCCGGTCGTCGCGGAGCTGCTCGCACGCGGCCTGCGGGTCGTCGACCTCTCGGCCGACTTCCGCCTGCGCGAGGTGTCCGTCTACGAGCACTGGTACGTACCCCACCCGCACCCCGAGCTGATCGACCGCGCGGTCTACGGCCTGACCGAGCTCTACCGCGCGCAGATCGCGGCGGCCGCACTGGTCGCCTGCCCGGGCTGCTTCCCGACCGCCGCGATCCTCGCGCTCGCGCCGCTGGCCGCCGGCGGGCTGATCGCCGACGTCGTGATCGACGCCAAGACCGGCGTCTCCGGGATGGGCAAGCAGCCGCGCGACGCCAACCACTTCGTCGCCGTCACCGAGAACGTGCGCCCCTACGGCGTCGGCGCCCACCGCCACATGCCGGAGATCGACCAGGAGCTAGGCGCCCTCGGCGCGCCGGTGCCGGTCACCTTCACGCCGCACCTGTTGCCGATCGACGAGGGCGAGCTGCTGTCCTGCTACGTCACCCCGACGCGCACGCTTTCGCAGGCCGAGTTGGAGGGGCTGTACGCGGAGCGCTACGGCGGCGAGCCGTTCATCGAGCTGGTCGCAACGGCGCCGGGGGTCCGCGACGTGCGCGAGACCAACGTGTGCGCGCTCAGCCTCCACGCCGACGAGCGCACCGGCAAGCTGTTCGTGTTCGCCGCGATCGACAACCTCTGGAAGGGGACGGCGTCGCAGGCGATCGCAAACCTCAACCTGATGTTCGGCTTCGACGAAGCACTCGGCCTGCGATGAGCGAGAGCTTCTTCAACTCGCGTTGGGTCGAGCGTCCGCGCCAGCTGCACGACTCCGCGGCGCTGCCGGCGGGCTTTCGCTTCGCCGGGGTCGCCTGCGGGGTCAAGGACCCGGCGGCCACGGGGCTCGACGTCGGGCTGGTCGTCTCCGACGTGGCCGACACCGTCAGCGCGGCGCGGTTCTGCGACTCCGGCGTGCTCGCGGCGCCGGTCGTGCTGACGCGCGAACGCTGCGACCTGCACGCGCTGCGGGCGGTGGTCGTGAACTCCGGCAACGCCAACGCGGCGACCGGCGAAGCGGGGATCGAGCAGGCGATCCTCGTGCAGGAGGCCGCGGCCGGGGCGCTCGCCCTCGATCCGCGACAGGTCGCGGTCGCCTCCACCGGGGTGATCGGCGTGCTGCTGCCGGGCGAGCGGATCGCCGCCGGCGTGCCGGACCTCGTCGCGGCGCTGGACGGCGACGCAACCGCTTTCGCGCACGCGATTCGCACCACGGACGTGCTCGACAAGCACGTGTCGCTGACGGTCGATCTGCCGTCAGGCAGCATAGGACTGTCAGCTCAATGCAAGGGCGCCGGCATGATCTCGCCACGCTTCGCGACGATGCTGTGCTTCGTGCAGACCGATGCGGCACTGCGCGCGCAGACGGCCGAGCTGCTGCTCGGGGTCACGGTGAAGCGGTCGTTTGACCGGATCAGCGTCGACGGCCAGCTCTCGACCAACGACACGGTGATCCTGATGGCGAGCGGCGCGAGCGGGGTGGCGGTCGAGCCCGAGAGCGAGGACGAGCTGTGCTTCGGCGAGGCGCTCGACGCGCTGCTTCGCCAGCTCGCGCTGCGGATCGTCGCGGACGGCGAGGGCGCGCGGCGGATCGCGCGGGTGCACGTGCGCGGCGGCCGGGAGCAGGAGGTCGCGCGCGTGGCGCGCGCGGTCGCCAACTCGCCGCTCGTCAAGGCGGCGCTGTTCGGCGGCGACGCCAACTGGGGCCGTGTCGCGCAGGCGATCGGCGCGGCGCTCCCGGGCAGCGCGCCGCTGCGCTTCGACATCGCGATCGAGGGCGTCACCGTCGCGCGCGACGGCGCCGCGGCAGAGCACGACGCGGGCGCGCTCGCGGCCGCGGTGGCCCGCGACGAGGTGGCCTACGAGATCGATCTGGAGGGCGCCGGCGCCGAGGCCGAGCTGTTCTTCTCCGATCTCAGCTACGACTACGTGAAGATCAACGCCGAATACACCACATGATCGTGATCAACCCGAGAGGTTCGGTCCACAACTGATGCGCGACGTCGCAACACTGCTCGAGGCACTGCCCTACATCCGCGAGTTCCACGGCTCGACGGTCGTGATCAAGTACGGCGGCGCGGCGATGGAGGACCCGCTGCTGCGCGAGGAGTTCGCGCGCGACGTCGTGCTGCTCAAGTACGTCGGCATGCGCCCGGTCGTCGTGCACGGCGGCGGGCCGGACATCACCGCCTACATGAAGCGCCTCGGCATGCCGGTCGAGTTCGTCGGCGGCCTGCGCGTCTCCGACGAGGCGACGGTCGAGATCGTCAAGATGGTGCTGGTCGGCAAGCTGAACACCGACATCGTGCTGCGGATCGGCCGCCACGGCCAGCCGGCGGTGGGCCTGTCGGGCGACGACGGCGGCCTGCTGCGCTGCTCGCGCCGCGCCGCGCCCGGCGGCGAGGACATCGGCTTCGTCGGCCAGATCGATCACGTCGACGCCGGCGTGATCAACCACATCGCGCGCGACTACATCCCGGTCGTCGCGTCGGTCGGCGCCGACGCCGAGGGCAACTCCTACAACGTCAACGCCGACGAGGCCGCGGCGGCGATCGCGGTCGCGCTGCACGCCCGCACGGCGATCTTCCTGACCGACGTGCGCGGCTGGCTGCGCGACCCCGCCGACCCCGACAGCCTGATCGCGCAGGCCAGCGCCGCCGAGGTGAGGGATGCGCTGGGCGCCGTCGAGGGCGGCATGCGGCCGAAGCTCCAGGCGTGCGTCGACGCGGTCGCGGGCGGCGTGGGGGCGGCGCAGATCATCGACGGGCGGATCGAGCACTCGCTGCTGCTCGAGCTGTTCACCGACGCCGGCATCGGCACGAAGGTCACCGCGTGAGCGCCGTCCAGTCCGCCGACGCCCACCTGACGCCCAACTACGCCCGCTACCCGGTCGAGTTCGCGCGCGGCGAGGGTGCGCGGCTGTGGGACTCCGCGGGCGTCGAGTACCTCGACTTCCTCGCCGGCATCTCGGTCTCGAGCGTCGGCCACTGCCATCCCGCCGTCGTCGCCGCGATCCGCGAGCAGGCCGGACGCCTGCTGCACGTCGGCAACCTCTACTACACCGAGCCGATGTCCGTGCTCGCCGGCCGCCTCGCCGAATGCTCGCTCGGCGGCAAGGTCTTCTTCACCAACTCCGGCACCGAGGCCGTCGAGGCGGCGCTCAAATGCGCGCGCAAGGCGCGCCAGGGGGGCACGATCGTCTCGCTCCACGGCGCCTTTCACGGGCGCACCTACGGCGCGCTGTCGGCGACGCCGCAGGAGTCCAAGCAGGCGCCGTTCGCGCCGCTGGTCGGCGGCTTCGTCAGCGTCGACGCCAGCGCCGAGGCGATCGCCGGCGCGCTCGACGAGCGAACCGCAGCGCTGATCCTCGAGCCGATCCAGGGCGAGACGGGGGTGCACGTGCTCGCGGACGAGCTGCTGCGCTTCGCCCGCGAGCGCTGCGACGAGGTCGGCGCGACGCTGATCTTCGACGAGATCCAGACCGGCCTCGGGCGCACCGGCGCCGCCTGGGCCTACGAGCACTCCGGCGTCGTCCCCGACCTGCTGGTCAGCGCCAAGGCGCTCGCCGGCGGGCTTCCGATGGGCGCGCTGATCACCGGCGCGCGTCACGCAGACACCTTCGCGCCGGGCGACCACGGATCGACCTTCGCCGGCGGGCCGGTCGTCTGCGCGGCGGCCCTGGCCGCCCTGGACGTGCTGCTCGACGAGGCGCTGCTCGCCCGCGTGCGCGAGCTCGGCGAACTGCTCAGCGAGCGCCTCGCGACGCTTCCGCATGTCGTCGAGGTCCGCGGGCGCGGGCTGATGGTCGCGATCGACCTCGACGTCGACGCGCCGGAGGTCGTGCGCCGCGCGCTGCTCGACCAGCACCTGGTCGTCAACGCGACCGGGCCGGCGACGGTGCGGCTGCTCCCGCCGCTGGTGATCGGCGAGGCCGAGGTGGAGGCCTGCGTGGAGCGCCTGCGGGCGGTGCTCGCCTGAGATGCGCCGCGCGCTCGAGCACGGCTACGAGCTCGACGACGACCCCGCACGGATCGACGTCGACTACGTCTTCCGCTACCTCTCGCTCGAGTCCTACTGGGCGAAGGGCCGCCCGCGCGAGGTGGTGGAGCGCTCGCTCGCCGGCTCCGCGCGCGTGATCGGGCTCTACCGGGGCGACGCGCAGGTCGGCTTCGCCCGCGTGATCTCCGACGGCGCCGTGCTCGCCTACCTCGGCGACGTGTTCGTCGATGCCGCACACCGCGGCCGCGGCCTCGGCGTCGAGCTGGTGCGCGAAGCCGTCGACGGCGGCCCGCACCGCGACCTCAGCTGGCGGCTGGACACCAGCGACGCGATGGAGCTCTACACGCGGTTCGGCTTCAGGGAACGCGTCGCGCCGCCGTCGCACATGGAGCGCGGGGCGCGGCGGCGGGACTGACGGGGCGTCAGACGCCGAGCGGCGCGCGCATCCGCAGCGTGGGCTCGCCGCTGCGCTGGTGGGTGTTGCTCGCGCCGTCGGCGGCGAAGCCGAGCGTCTCATAGAACGCCCGCGCCGCGGAGTTATCGGTGAGGACCCAGAGCGACATCTCCTCGGACCCCTGCGCGCGCCCGAGCTCCATGGCCGCGTCCATCAGCGTCCGCCCGACCCCCTTGCGCCAGCAGTTGGGGTCGACGTAGAGCGCCGCCAACT
Source organism: uncultured Solirubrobacteraceae bacterium (assembly GCA_964483345.1). Taxonomy (GTDB): domain Bacteria; phylum Actinomycetota; class Thermoleophilia; order Solirubrobacterales; family Solirubrobacteraceae; genus Palsa-513. Next base: position 20,114 of record CAZABN010000019.1, on the reverse strand, counting down.
CGCACGTGCGCGCGTCGAGGTCGGCGTCCGAGCTGGTGGCGACGACCGTGGCGAAGCCGATGACGCTGACGCCTGCCTGCGCCAGCAGCGTCCTGGACTCCCCCCGCGGCCCGGCCCGGCTGGTGAGCCAGTCGCGCCACTGGCCCGTCCGCTCACTGACCGACTGCGCTTCGAGCACCGCGTCCGGGACGATGCCGCGGTAGCCGACCTGCCAGGCGTGAACGTGCACGCCCGCGATCGCGGGGGCGTCGGCGACGACGGCCGGGCGGATGGCGATCTCGCTCACCGGCGGAGCGTAGAGCGAAGGGCCTGGCCGGCGGCGGCCGGCCGCCCCGCGCGAGACCAGCCGTGCGAGCGGCGGCGCCGGTAGGCTTGCGCACCCATGAGCGACCCCGAATTCGCGCCGCGCACCGCCGGCTACCAGGCCGATCCCGCCGACGTTCACCGCGTGCTGCTGCTCTACAGCGGCGGCCTGGACACGAGCGTGATGCTGCGCTGGATCCAGGAGCGCTACGGGGCGGAGGTCGTCACGCTGACCGTCAACCTCGGGCAGCCGGGGGAGGACTACGCCGTGATCGAGGGCAAGGCCCGCCAGATCGGCGCGGTGGAGTGCCACATCGTCGACGCACGCGACGAGTTCGCCAACGAGTACCTGGCACCCGCGATCAGGGCCAACGCGCTCTACGGCGGCGGCTACCCCCTGTTCACGGCGCTCGGACGCCCGCTGATCGCGAAGCTCGCCGTCGAGTACGCGCGCCGCAGCGGCTGCGACACGATCGCCCACGGCTGCACCGGCAAGGGCAACGACCAGGTGCGCATCGACGGCACGGTCGCGACTCTCGCGCCCGAGCTGCGGGTGATCGCGCCGGTCCGCGAGTGGGCGATGGGGCGCGAGGAGGAGATCGCCTACGCGCGCGAGCACGGCATCCCGGTCAAGGGCGGCGTCGAGGTCGTGCCCTACTCGATCGACGACAACCTCTGGGGACGCTCCTCCGAGGGGCGCTGGATCGAGGATCTCGACCACGCGCCCGACGAGGACGTCTTCCAGCTCGTGACGCCGCCGCGCCTCGCGCCGGACGAGCCGCAGCGGATCGAGCTGCAGTTCGAGCGCGGACTGCCGGTGGCGCTCGACGGCGAACGCCTGGCGCTCGCGGAGCTGATCGAACGCACCGGTGCGCTCGGCGCCCGCCACGGCGTCGGCATCATCGACCACATCGAGGACCGCATCGTCGGCCTGAAGGTGCGCGACATCTACGAGGCGCCGGCGGCGGCGATCATCCTGACGGCGCATCAGGACCTCGAGAAACTGGTCTGCACGATCCACCAGAACCAGTTCAAGGCCGGACTCGACCGCCACTGGGCCTACCTCGTCTACGCCGGCCTGTGGTGGGAGCCGCTGCGCGGCGACCTCGACGCCTACATGGAGTCCGTCAACGCGCAGGTCACCGGCACGATCGGGCTCGAGCTCTACAAGGGCACCGCACGCGTGATCACGCGCTCATCGCCCAACGCCGTCTACGACCAGTCGCTCGCGTCCTTCGCGCAGTCCGGCGGCCTGTTTTCGCAGACCGCCTCGCCGGGCTTCATCGAGCTGTGGACGCTGCAGTCGCGGATGGCGTGGCGCCTGCGCAACCGCTAGGGCTCGCGGCGTGACCGCCGTCCCGGGCGCCACCGTAGCGCCCGCTTCCCGCAACGTGCGCGAAGACGTTTCGCGGCGCTCCTCGCGGCGACCGTAAACGACGGCGGCGGACGCCGAAGGCGTCAGGCCGCCCCTCTAGGATCAGTCCACCGGATGCCCGAGCCCAGCTGCGCCCATCTCCACGTCCACTCCGAGTACTCGCTGCTCGACGGCGCGTCGAAGATCGCCGGCCTGGTGGAGGCGGCGGCGGCGTTCGGCCAGCCCGCGCTCGCGCTGACCGACCACGGTGTGATGAACGGCGCGGTCGAGCTCTATCAGGCTGCGCGCAAGGCGGGGATCAAGCCGATCATCGGCTGCGAGGTCTACTTCGTCGACGACCACGCGGCGGTCGCGACACCCGGCCAACGACTGGAGCACAACCACCTGACGCTGCTCGCCCACAGCGACGCGGGCTACCGCAACCTCGTGCAGCTGTCGTCGACGGGGTTCCTGGAGGGTCTCCAAAGGGGCAAGCCGACGGTCGACATGGAGCAGATCGCGCGCTACGGCGACGGCGTGATCGCCTTGACCGGCTGCCTGGCGTCGCGACTGTGCTCGCGGATCGCCGACGGCCGCATCGCCGAGGGACGCGAGCACGTCGATGCGCTGATCGGGGCGCTCGGGCGCGAGAACGTGTACTTCGAGGTGCAGAAGAACGGCCTGGCGTTGCAGGACCGCTGCAACGAGGAGATCGTGCGGATGGCGCGCGAGATGGGTGGTTCGCTGGTCGGCACCGGCGATGTGCACTATCTGCGCCGCGAGGATTACCACCACCATGCGGCGCTGCTCTGCGTGCAGACGAAGAGCACGCTCGCGGAGCCGAAGATCCGCTTCGAGACCAACGAGTTCTACCTGCGTGACAGCGCCGAGATGGCGCAGGCGTTCGCGCAGTGGCCGGAGGCGCTCGCCTCGACGCTCGAGATCGCCGAGCGCTGCAGCGTCGAGCTCGAGCTGGATCGTCAGCTGATCCCCGCCTATCCGGTCCCCGACGGCGAGAGCCCGCGCAGCTACCTGCGAGGTCTCGTCGAGAAGGGTCTGCGCGAGCGCTACGGCAACCCGCCGCCGGCGGCGACGCTCGAGCGGATGGAGAGCGAGCTCGAGGTGATCGACCGGATGGGCTTCAACGCCTACTTCCTGATCGTCTGGGACTTCGTCGACTTCGCCAAGCGCAGCGGGATCGCGGTCGGCCCGGGCCGCGGCTCGGCCGCCGGCTCGATCGTCGCCTACAGCCTGCGCATCACCGACGTCGACCCGCTCGCCTACGACCTGCTGTTCGAGCGGTTCCTGAACCCGGAGCGGGTTTCGATGCCGGACATCGACATCGACTTCTCCGTGCGCGGGCGCGAGCGCGTGCTGCGCTACGTCGTCGAGAAGTACGGCCGCGAGTCCGTCGCGCAGATCGTCACCTTCGGCAAGATGGCTCCGCGTCAGGCGACGCGCGACGCGGCCCGCGTGCTCGGCCACGACTACGGCGTCGGCGATCGGCTCGCGAAGCTGATCCCGGATCCCCAGCAGGGCCGGGCGCCGTCGTTCGAGGAGTGCCTCGCCGAGGGCGAGCCGCTGCGCGCAACCTACGACGAGGATCCGGTTTCACGCGCGATCATCGACACCGCTCGCGGCCTCGAGGGCGTCGTGCGCAACTCCTCGATCCACGCCGCCGCCGTCGTGATCGCGGACCGGCCGCTGACCGACATCGTCCCGCTCCAGCTCGCCGACGCGGGTCTCGACGAGAACGGTGAGCGCCAGTTCCGCACGGTGACCCAGTTCTCGATGAAGCCGATCGAGGAGATCGGCCTGCTGAAGATGGACTTCCTCGGGCTGCGCAACCTCGACGTGATCGAGGACGCGCTCGACATCATCGAGCGCTCGACCGGCACGCGCCCGGACATGGCGACGTTGCCGCTCGACGATCCGGCGACCTACGCGATGCTCGCCGCCGGCGACAGCGTCGGGGTCTTCCAGTTCGAGTCGGAGGGGATGCGCGAAGCGCTGAAGAAGGTCCGCCCCGACCGCTTCGACGACCTCGTCGCGCTCAACGCGCTCTACCGGCCGGGGGCGATGGACCAGATCCCGACCTACGCCCGCGGCAAGCACAACCCGGAGCTGATCAGCTATCCCGACGAGCGGCTGCGCCCGATCCTCGGCGCGACGATGGGGGTCATCCTCTACCAGGAGCAGGCGATGCAGATCGCCAAGGAGCTGGCCGGCTTCTCGGGCGCCAAGGCCGACGACCTGCGCAAGGCGATCGGCAAGAAGAACCGCGCGGCGATGGCCAAGCTGAAGCCCGAGTTCGTGGCCGGCGCCCGCGCCACCGGCACCTCCGACGCCGTGATCGACTTCATCTGGTCGACCAACGAGAAGTCGGCGGACTACTCGTTCAACCGCAGCCACGCCGCCTGCTACGGGCTGATCGCCTACCGCACCGCGTGGCTGAAGGCGAACTATCCGGCCGAGTACATGGCCGCGCTGATCTCCTCGGTGATGTCGACCAAGGACCGCGTGCCGTTCTTCGTCGCCCGCTGCGAGGAGATGGGAATCGAGATCCTCCCCCCCGACGTCAACCTCTCCGACCACGAGTTCACGGTCGTCGAGCGGCGGATCCGCTTCGGGCTCGATGCCGTGAAGGGCGTCGGCTATCAGGCTGTCGAGGCGATCAAGCGCGCACGCGAGGAGGGGGGAGCCTTCACCTCGCTGTGGGACTTCTGCGAGCGCGTCGACGGCCGCGCGGTCAACAAGAAGGCGATCGAGGCGCTGATCAAGTGCGGCGCGCTGGGCTCGACCGGCGCGACCCGTCGCGGCATGCTCGAGGTGCTCGAGCAGGCGCAGGGCGCGGGGCAGAAGGCGCAGCAGGACGCGGCGATCGGGCAGGGCTCGATCTTCGACCTCGGCGCGGTCGACGCTCCGGTCAACGGGCACGCCGCCGTGCGCCCGCCGATCCCGGCCGTGGAGTTCGACCAGCGCGAGCTGCTGGTGGTCGAGAAGGAGGCGATCGGCCTGTTCATCTCCGCGCACCCGCTGAAGGCCGTGCGCGAGGCGCTGTCACTCGTCGTCGACTGCCCGCTCTCCGCCGTCCCGGAGCGACCGGACAAGGACACCGTGACGATCGGCGGCATCGTCACCCAGGCGCGCAGGATTCGCACGCGGACCGGCACCGAGATGATGTTCGCGACGCTCGACGACCTCGAGGCGCAGGTCGAGATCATCGTCTTCGGCTCGGCGCTCGAGAAGCTCGAGGGCACGCTCGAGGTCGACTCGATCGTCACCGTGCGCGGCCGCGTCGACCAGAAGGAGGAGGGCCGGACGTCCGTCGTCGCGCAGGCGGTCGAGGAGTTCCGCCCGGATGCCGAGCAGCTGGCGCGCGCGCACGCCGCGGTGCTCGAGGCCGCGCACGCGAAGCCGCTGCATGTGCGGCTCGGCGACGGCTGCCGCTTCGCGGAGGTGCTCGACGACCTCAAGAGCGTGCTCGGGACCTTCCCCGGCCGCTCCGAGGTCGTGATCGAACTTTCCGACGAGCGCCGCGTGCGGCTCGGCAGCGAGTTTCGCGTCGAGCCGAGCCCGGGCCTGCGCGCCGAGCTCGAGCACCTGCTCGGCGGCCCGGCGCGCCTCGTGGCCTGACGGGAGGGCGCGCGGCCGACGCCGCGCGCGCCCCGCCCCGATCACCGCCGGATGTCAGCCGCTGGTGTTGACGGTCGTCTGCACCGCCTGAATCTGCGTATACGCCGCGGTGGAGCCGATACCCGTGCCGTTGCTGCTCAACTCATCGCAGGCGAGCGTAGTCGTGCTCGCCGTGGTGGAGGACACCGCGATCTCGGCCGCAAGCGTCGTCCTGCCGAAATAGCTCCCGAGCAGATTCTCGCCCGTGAACGCGGTGTCGAACCAGGCGGTGTCGGTCGTCGATCCGTCGAACAGCTGACAGGTGTCGGAGACATAGTCGGTGGTGTTCGGAGCGGTCGACTTCGTCGCCGTCACGACCGTCTTCGCGTTCACGAGGAAACTGCCCGCCGGCAGGCTGAGCGTCAGGATCGTCGTCGGGTGCCCGAGGGTCCCCGCGCTGAAGTCGACGGCGGCCGACTTGCTCGCGACGATTCCGGCCACGGCGCCGCTCGGCCCGGTCGGGCCGGTCGCCCCGTTGGTCCCGTTGGTGCCGTTGGTGCCGTTGCTTCCGTTGGCGCCGTGCAGCTTCCTCAGCACGCTCGGCTTGATCTGCTTGGTCGAGTTGATCAGGTAGTGGTGCGAGGCGGCCCAGGCCGTGCCGCCCCCGACGGCGATCACCAACGCCATGGTCGAGGCGACGTTGGCGTAGGACAGGCGCTTGCGCGATCGGGGGCGGTCCTCATCGCCCTGCTGCCGGTGCAACTGGCGCATAGTGTTCCCCAGTCTCTTGTTGGCTTCGGCGCGACTCCGGGGCGCACGGGTACGCGCCCAGAGCAAGTCGCCGATCACCGTACCCGGGGCAGGGGACGCCACAGACCACCCAAGGTCTACGCCTCAGCACCCCCTCGACCGTGTCAACGTTCAGCGCGCGAGCAGCCCGGCGACGAGCGCGACCTCTTCGGCCGTCGGGCCGCTGCGGTCGGGGCCCGGCGTCTCGAGTACGCACGCCAGGCCGTCGAAGCGCGGTTCGTTGACGAAGGCCCGCGCCCCCTCGAGGCCGAGCTCGCCCTCACCGATGTTCGCGTGGCGGTCGCGGTTCGAGCCGAGCGGGGTCTGCGAGTCGTTCAGATGCAGCGAGCCGACCCGGCCGGCGCCCACCGCGCGCTCGCAGTCGTCGAGCACGCCGGCGAGCGCCGCCGGCGTGCGAATCTCATAGCCGGAGGCCAGCAGGTGGCACGAGTCGAGGCAGAGCCCGAGCCGAGCCACGCCGCCGGCTGCCTCGAGCAGTGCGGCCAGCTCGTCGAACGAACGGCCGAGCGTGCCGCCCGCGCCGGCCGTGTTCTCGAGATGCAGCGGGCAGCGCTCGGAGTCGGCGAGCGCGGCCGCGAACACCTCGCCGGCGCGCACGATCGCCGGCCCGACCGGCCCGGCCTTCGCGGAGCCGGGATGGACGACCACGGCCGTCGCCCCGATCGCGTCGCCGACGCGCAGCGAATGGGTGAGCGAGGCGAGCGACTTGGAGCGGATCTCGCCGTCGTCCGAGGCGCAGTTGACGAGATAGACGGCATGGATCAGCACCGCGCCGATCTCGCTCGCCGCCCGCGCCTCGCGGAAGCGGGCGTAATCGTCCTCGCCGTAGTCGGTTGGGCGCCAGGCGCGCGGTGACTGGTTGAAGATCTGGATCGCCCGGGCGCCGAGCTCGGTCCCGCGCTCGACCGCGCGGTACAGGCCGCCGGCCGGTGAGACGTGGGCGCCGACTAGCATCCGACACGACCCATGAGAGTTCGCTTCGCTCCTTCCCCGACCGGCGCCCTGCACATTGGCGGCGCCAGAACGGCCTTCTTCAACTGGTTGCTCGCCCGCAACGCCTCGGGGCGCTTCGTGCTGCGGATCGAAGATACCGACCAGGAGCGCTCCACGCCGGAGAACGTCGAGCAGATCCTCGACGCGCTGCGCTGGCTCGAGCTCGACTGGGACGAGGGTCCGATCTTCCAGAGCGAGCGCGAGGCTCGCCACCGCGAGGCGGTCGCGTCGCTGCTGGAGAGCGGCCGCGCATATCACTCCCAGACCACGGCCGAGGACGTCAAGGCCTGGAAGGCGCTGCACGGGGACGAGCGCGGCTTCCGCGGCGAACCGCACGACAGCGGCGCGGTCCGCCTGCGCGTGCCGGACGACGGCGACACGGTGTTCGAGGATCTCGTGATCGGCGAGGTCCGCTCCCCCAACCGCTCGATGGATGACCTGGTGATCGCGCGCGCCGACGGCACGCCGCTCTACAACCTCGCCGTCGCGGTCGATGACCTGGACCTGCAGATCACCGACGTGATCCGCGGCAACGACCATCTCACGAACACCGCCAAGCAGCTGCTGATCATCCAGGCGCTGGGCGCGACGCCACCGCGCTACGGGCATCTGCCGCTCCTGCACGGGCCTGACGGCAAGAAGCTCTCCAAGCGCCACGGCGCCGCATCGGTGCAGGAGCTGCGCGACGCGGGCTATCTGCCTGCAGCGCTGCGCAACTATCTGGCGCTGCTGGGCTGGGGGGCCGGCGACGACGAGACGATCCTCTCCACCGACGAGCTGGTCCGGCGCTTCGACATCGCGCGCGTTCAGCGCAACCCGGCGCAGTTCGACGAGACCAAGCTGCGCTGGCTGAACGGCCGCTACATGCGCGAGCTGAGCCTGGCGGAGCTGACCGCGAAGCTCGAAGCGTTCTGTGGCCGGCGCGGTCTGGGGCCGGCCGTGGCGATCTGCGCCGAGAAGCTGCAGACGCTCGCAGACTTCTGGTCGCTGTGCGGCTTCATCTATGACGGCCCCGTCGATGACCCGCCGGCGCGGGAGCGCTGGCTCGGCGAGGAGGGGAGGGCCGTGCTGGCGGAGGTTCGCGCGGCGCTGGCCGCCGCCCCGGTGTTCGAGATCGCCGAAATCGAGGCGGCGCTCGGCGCGGTCGTCGCCCGGCGCGGCTGCAAGCCGCGCGACGTCTACCAGCCGCTGCGGGTCGCGCTCGCGGGTCGCCCGGTGTCGCCGGGGATCTTCGAGACGGTGGTCGTGCTCGGCCGCGAGCAGACGCTTGCGCGCGTCGACGCGGCGCTCAATCTCTGATCGGCTTCTGCCGATACCTTGGCAGCGCGAAAACCCGCGGTGTCAGCGGGCCCGCTAGCGGCAGGATGCCGCACTCCAACCCACGGACGAACACGGAACCTGTATGCCAGCGAATCAAGCCGCGCCCGTCGTATCCCCGGCGCTCGGCGCCTCAGGACTCGAGCAGCTGCGGCCCGGCGAGGGCCACGGACGCAGGCTGACGGCGGCATTCGAAGCGCTCGAAGGATTCCCGGCGCTGGCGGAGTCGCGCAACCGGCTGCTCGCGCTCGTCGGCGGTCATCGCGTGCCGATCGCCGAGGTCGTCGAGGCCGTCGAATCCGACATCGCGCTGGTCGTCGCCGTGATGCGCGTCGCCAACGACCTGCCGACGCGCGGCGGCGCGAAGGTGGAGAACATCGTCGACGCCGTGCGGATCCTCAGCCCCGAGTCGGTCCAGCAGCTCGCCGAGCGGGTGCGCACCTTTGACTTCTTCGAACGCAGCGCCGTCTGGGACTCGATGCCCGACCGCTTCCGGCTGCACGCGCTGGCCACCCGCGCGGCCGCCGACCTGCTGGCCAGCGAGATCGGCTACCCGGACCGTGACCGGCTGATCGTCGCCGCGCTGCTGCACGACGTCGGCAAGCTGGTCCTGATGCACGCCTATCCCGGCTACCCCGACTCGGTCCACCGCGACGCGCGCACCCCGGAGGAGCGCGTGACACGCGAACGCCGAGAGCTCGGCGTCGACCACGCCGTCGTTGGCGGTGTCCTCGCGCGCCGCTGGGGACTGCCGAAGTCGATCGCAAACTCGATCGAGCGCCACCACTCCGACGACATCGACGGCGACGCCGCGCTCGTTCGCCTCGCCGACATCCTCGCCCACTACGCCCATGGCGCCGCGGTTTCACCCGCCGACATGCTGCGCGTCGCGCGCACCGCGGGCGTCGGCTCGGGCGAGCTGCGCGCCGTGCTCTTCGCCCTGCCACAGGCCTCTGGGGTGGGCAAGCGGCGAGTCGTCGAGGCCTGCCCGCTTTCGGCCCGCGAACGAGACGTCCTGCGCCTGCTCTCGGACGGCAAGGTCTACAAGCAGATCGCCGCCGAGCTCTCGCTCTCGACGAGCACCGTGCGCACCCATCTGCACAACGTGTACGGCAAGCTCGGCGCCGTCGATCGCGCGCAGGCCGTGCTGATCGCCACCGAGCGCGGCTGGCTTTAGAAGTCGTCTCGATACTCCGCGTGTGTGGGGCGGTGGGTATTGATACGGCTTCTCGAGCCCGACGCCGGCACGCGCAACCCTGGGAACACCGCCACGACGTTAGGATCGGGCGCGCGTGCTCTCGATCACCACGAAGTCGCCCTACGCGATCGCCGCCCTGGCGGAGCTCGGTCGCGGCGGTGAGCAGGGGCCGATCCCGATCGGCGAGCTGGCGCGCCGGCGCGAGATCCCCGTCCAGTTCCTCGAGCAGCTCTTCGCGACACTGCGTCGCGCGGGGATGCTGCGCTCCTACCGCGGCGTGAAGGGCGGTTACAGCTTCGCGCGCGCGCCGGAGACGATCTCCGTGCTCGAGGTCGTGGAGCTCCTCGACGGACCCCTCGGGGCGGGCGCCAGCGGCGTCTTCGCCCAGGCCGCCGACGCCGCCCGGGCCGTGCTCGCGGCCACCACGATCGCCGAGGTGATCGAGCGCGAGGCGCGCGAGGGCGGCGTCATGTACTACATCTGACCGGCATCGCCGACGCCGAAGCCGGCGCCGCTCCCGCGGTGCTCGGGGCATTCACGGGTGTGCTTTGCAGTAGGGTGCGCTGCATGTCGTGGCTGCCGACGATCAGGATCGCGCGTGCCGCCTGGAAGGGTCGGCAGGACCCGGCCGGGCTGCTCAAGTCGCAGCTGTCCGCCGAGCAACCCGCGCCCGCGCAGGCGCAGGCGTCCCTGCCCGCCGCGGCAGTCGCGGCGGCGGCGCCCTCGGGTGCCGCGCTCGCGCCGGCGGCGTCCGCGCCCGAGGCCAAACCGGTCGCGGAGCCGCACGAGCACGCGACCCACACCCACCTGCTGCTGCTGCTGCGATGAGCGTGCGCTGGGAATATCTGGTCCTCTCCTGGGCGATGACCGCCACGCCGCCCGACGAGGTCTCCGCCGTCTGGCGCCTGGAGGCTTCGTTTCACATCTTCCGCCCCGGAGCGATGGCGGCCGAGACGCGCACGTATGACGGCACGCAGGCCTCCCTGCTCGGGTTCGAGCTCCTCAACGAGCTCGGCGGCGAGGGCTGGGAGCTGGTCAGCAGCGTCGTCGAGCGCACGGCGGTGGCGCCCGCGCAGGGCTACCAGACGGCCGGCGTCCCGATCGCCACGACGCAGGTCTTCAAGCGCCCCGTCGAGTAGCCGGCCCCGCGGGCCACGCCGGACCACCGCGACGCCGGCGCGCCGGCACTCGCGCACGCTCAAGGACTCCCGGAAAACGGGCGATATTGGTCTTGCGATGGGAGTTGGCTAGCCGTGAACGCGCCGGGCAAATCGGCGCAGGGCCGCCCGCAACGAAGCGCCGTACGCGAGCGGCGCCGGCTGGGCCGCACGCGCGCGGCCATGATCGGGGCGCTCGTCCTCGTCCTGGGGCTCGCCGCGTCGGCATTCGTCGCCGCGGAGTGGCATTCCAGCGTGAACGGCTCGAACAGGAAGTCGTTCGAGTCGACGACCACCGACCTGACCAGCGCGCTCAACTCGAAGCTGCAGGCGAACCTCGCGCTGACCGCGACGATGCGGGCGATCGCGACGATGGAGCCGAACGCGGGCGAGACGCGCTTCACGCAGTGGTACGACCAGCTGGAGCGCAGCAGCGCACCGCTGACGCGTGACGTCGCGGCGACCCTGATCGAGCCGGTCCCGGCGGCCGCGCTGGGCGCGTACCGGCGCTCGGTCGAGGCCGACCCGGCGTTTCGCACGCTGCTCGGCAGCGGCCCCTTTCAGATCGTGCCGGCAGGACGTCGCGCGGTCTACTGCCTGACGCGGGCCGCGGTCGGCGGCGACTTCGCACCCAACGTGTATCCGCTGCTGCTGGACTACTGTGCACCGGTCCTGCCGGTCATCGGCCGCTCGCCGTTTCCGGCGCTGATGCGCACGGCGACCGACACCGGCACCGCGGTCGTGGTCGCGGTGGGCGGCATCGGCAACGCCTCGCTCGCCGGGATCGCCGTGGCGGTCTACCGGCAGGGCGCACCGATCGCGACGGTGGCCGAACGCAGGGCGGCGGAAACCGGCTTCGTCGCGGCGACCTTCGATGCCGGCAGCGTGCTCAGCTCGCTGCTGGCCGGCGATCGTGGCCTGTCGATGTCGCTCTACCACGCCAACGCGGGGGGCTCGCCGCAGCTGATCGCGCGTGCCGGACCCACGGCCAGGACCGGCGCGTCCGGCTATCGCGTACGGACCGTGCTCGCCGGCGGCTGGGTGGCGGTCGCGACCGGCACCGTGGCGGGCGCGTCGGCCAACGCACAGGGACTTGTCGTGTTCGGCTCCGGGGCCCTCGTGACGCTGCTGATCTTCCTGCTCTACGTCGTCCTGGTGCGCTCGCGCCAGCGGGCATGGAGCCTCGTCGCGGAAAAGACGGACGAGCTGGCGTACCTCGCGTTGCACGATCCGCTGACCGGCCTGCCCAACCGCACCCTGGTGCTCGACCGCGCGACGCAGCTGCTCGCCCGCGGCAGGCGGTTCGACAGCCCGGTCACGGCGCTGTTCGTGGACATCGACGGCTTCAAGCAGATCAACGACCTGTTCGGCCACCAGGTGGGGGACGAGGCGTTGCGCGAGATCGCGGCGCGCCTTCGCAGCGTCCTGCGCGACAGCGACACCGTGGGCCGCCTCGGTGGCGACGAGTTCGTGATGCTGGTCGATCCGCTCGACCGCACCGGCGCGGAGCGGATCGCCGCGCGCATCCTGCGCGTGCTCGCGCGACCGCTGGAGCTGCCGGAGCCCGCGCGCTCACCGGTTTCGGTGACCGCCAGCATCGGCATCGCCACGGGTCTGCCCAACGCCGCCGAGTTCCTGCTGCGCGACGCGGATCTCGCGATGTATCAGGCGAAGGCGGTCGGCAAGGGCGGCTACGTCGTGTTCGAATCGTCGATGCAGACCGCGGCCCAGGATCGCACCGAACTGGAGATGGGTCTGTCCGAAGCCCTGGACGCCGGCCAGTTCTCGCTGCTCTACCAGCCGATCGTCGAGCTCGAGACGCAGCGCGTCGCCGCGGCCGAAGCCCTGCTGCGCTGGCATCATCCGACCCGCGGCGACACCTCGCCCGAGGTGTTCATCCCGATCGCCGAGGCGAGCGGGTTGATCATCCCGATCGGTCGCTGGGTGCTGACGCAGGCCTGCGAGCAGTGCGCCGCCTGGCAGCGCAACGGCCATTCACTCGGCGTCTCGGTCAACGTCTCCGCGCGGCAGTTCGAGCGCCCGGAGTTCGTCGACGAGGTGCGCACCGCGCTCGCCGACAGCGGTCTCGATGCGACCTGGCTGACGCTCGAGATCACGGAGACCGCGCTGATGAACCGCCCGGCCGTCACGGAGGGGCTGCTGGTGCAGCTGAAGACGCTGGGGGTGCAGATCGCGGTCGACGACTTCGGGACCGGCTACAGCTCGCTCGGCTACCTGCGCCAGTTCCCGATCGACTCGCTCAAGCTGGACCGCAGCTTCATCACCGGTCTCGCGCGCTCGGGCGAGGCGAACGCCCTCGCGCACACGCTGATCCAGCTGGGCAAGACGCTCGGCCTGCGGACCCTCGCCGAGGGCGTCGAGGCCTACACCCAGCTGTGTCAGCTGCAGCTCGAGGGCTGCGACCTCGCCCAGGGCTACCTGTTCGCCCGTCCGCTGACGCCGGCCGCGCTCGAGCTCTTCCTCAAGCGCGACCCCGGTTCCGCCCGCGCCGTGCAGTCGCCGGTCGCCGCGCCCGTCGGCGGGCGCTGAGGCACCCGGTCAGCCGCGCCACCGCCCGTCCGCCGCGCACGCGCGCCCGGTCATCCGAGGCACTTCGTCTCCTCGCTGAGGATCGGCCCCTTCAGCGCCGAGAAGCGGTTGGCCTGCGCCTGGATCGTCGCGTTGAGCGTCTTGACCTGGGCGGCGATGGCGGCGGCCTGCGTGGAGCTCTTGGCCTCGCCGGCCTGCTCGGCCTTGGGAATCAGCGGCGGATACTTCGCGGCGTCCTCGAGGATCCCTCCGAGCACCTCGAAGGCGGTGCCGACGTTCTTGGCGAAGCTGTCGCAGGCGGCGGGCACCGCCGCGGCGCGCGCCACCGCATGAGCCTGCGACGACGCGAGCGGCGCCGCCACCTCGCCGATGGCGATGCCGAGCGTGCCCGCGGCAAGCAGCGCCACCGCGAACGTTCGATGCGAGATCTGGATCGTCTTGCTGCGGTCGGTCGTCATTGCGCCTCCTGTCGGATGGGTGAGCGCCCGGCCCAGCAGAACTGCCCGAGCCTGCGGAGCCGCTCAACCTAACGCACCGTGCGGGCGGCGGTGGCGCGCCCGAGCCGCACGCGAGCAACCCCGGCCGCGGTGCGCCGGCGCCACGCCCCGCAGAGGCCAGGCAGGACAGCCAGCCGACGTGCTGAAATACCAGGCGTGTTCCCCTCGGGCCAGGAGCCGTCGGGGCGGCGCCCGGGCCACTCGCTGCGACGCTTTCTCGGCGGCGGGGCGCTGATCGCGCTGCTGACCGCCGCGGTGATCTCGACCGCCGCGTTCGAGGGTGTCAGCTCGATCGCCGACGCGCTCCAGAAGGGGGGCCTGATCCGCTCGCCGGATCTCACGCCGACGGGCGGCGATTCGCCGACGACGTTCCTGATCCTCGGCTCGGACGGGCGCTCGAGGGGGGCGGTCGACGCCAGCAACCCGCCGCACAGCGACACGATCCTGCTCGTCCACCTCGACCCGCGCACCGGACTGTGGTCCGAGCTCTCGATCCCGCGCGACTTCTACGTCCAGTTCCGCTACCACGGCAGCGCCTACGCGAGCAAGATCAACTACGCCTACACGCTCGGCGGCGCCGCCCTGTCGCTGCGCGTCGTCAAGGACCTGCTCGGGATACCGATCAACTACGTCGTCGACCTCAACTTCCTCAGCTTCGACAAGGTCGTCGACCAGCTCGGCTGCGTCTACGTCGACGTCGACCATCTCTACCTGAACACGCCCGCGGAGTCGGCGTACGACGGTTACGACTCGATCAACGTGAGGCCCGGCTACCAGCAGCTGTGCGGCGAGCACGCGCTCGACTACGTCCGCTACCGCCACGACGACTCGACCTTCGCGCGCGACGCTCGCGAGCAGGCGTTCCTGCGCGACGCGAAGGAGCAGCTGGGCCTGAGCGGCCTGCTCGAGCATGCCGGCGCCATCATCAACGTGCTCTCGAAGTCGATCGCATCGAACATCCGCGGCGGGGCGACCGTGGCCGGGCTGCTCGAAACCGTCGTCGACTCGGTCAACGGCCCGGTCAACCAGGTGCAGTTCCCCGACGTCCCGCTCGACGTCGGCGGGCAGGACGACCAGACCGCGAGCCCCGCCCAGATCCGCGCCGTCGTCAGCCGTTTCCTCGCACCGAGCGTGGCGGCGCCCGTCGTTCACTCGATCGCCGTGCGAAGGGGCGCGACCACGGGCCATCGCGCCGGCGGCTCCGGCTCCGGCGGCGGCTCCGGTTCCGCCGCGGTGACGCCGACGATCCCCGGGCTGACGGCGACACCGGCGAGCACCTCCGCGAGCGCGCTCGCGCTCGCCGTGAACGTCCCCTTCGCGGTCTATCTGCCGACGCTGACGCTCGGCTCGGCGTCCCTGGACCCCTACGAGCCGTTCTCGCACTACACGATCGATGACCCGCAGGGCCACCTCCATTACGGCTACCGGATCGACTGGTCGACCGGATCGGTCGGGTCCTATTACGGGATCGAGGGGATGGACTGGACCGATCCGCCGCTCTTCGCGCACGCCGACAGCGTCGAGCGCTACGGACGCAACTACCTCTACGTCGACACCGGCAGCCACGTGCAGGACGTCGGCTGGATCGTCGGCGGGACGCTCTACTGGGTCAGCAACACGATCTTCGACGACCTCACCAACGCGCAGATGTTCGCGATCGCACAGTCCGCGCAGCCGGTCCACTGATCGCCACCGCCACGGCCGGAACCACTACATTCCCCAAGAATGGGGCGAATCCCGGCCGACATTACGGAGTGCATCGGGGGGACGCGACTGGTGCGCCTGAGCCGCCTCGCGCCCGGCGTCGAGCTCTACGGCAAGCTCGAGGCGGGCAACCCGGGCGGAAGCGTCAAGGACCGCATCGGCCTGGCGATGATCGACGCGGCCGAGCGGGCCGGGCAGATCGAGCCGGGACGCACGACGATCGTCGAGGCGACGAGCGGGAACACCGGCATCGCGCTGGCGCTGGTCTGCGCGGCCCGCGGCTACCAGCTCGTGCTGACGCTGCCGCAGGGGATGAGCCGCGAGCGCACGGCGCTGCTGCGCCAGTACGGCGTGCGCGTCGAGATCGTCGAGTCGATGGGCGGCATGGGCGAGGCGGTCGCGGCGGCCCGTGAGCTGGCGCGCGACGCGGACGTCTTCCTGCCGGACCAGTTCTCGAATCCCGCCAACCCGGAGGTGCACCGCCGCACGACCGGGCCGGAGATCCTCGAGGCGCTGGACGGGCGTGTCGACGCACTCGTCGCGGGGGTCGGCACGGGGGGGACGATCACCGGCGTCGGCGAGGTTCTGCGCGCGCGCAACCCGCACTGCCGGATCGTTGCGGTCGAGCCAGCCTCCTCGGCCGTGCTCAGCGGGCGCCCGGCGGGACCCCACCGCATCCAGGGCATCGGCGCCGGTTTCGTGCCGGCGGTGCTCAACCGCGCGCTGCTCGACGAGGTGATCGCGGTCAGCGACGAGGACGCGATCGAGCTGGCGCGGCGCGCGGCCCGCGAGGAGGGGATCCTCGCCGGGATCTCCTGCGGCGCCGCGCTCGCGGGCGCGCTGGAGGTGGCCGCCCGCGAGGAGTTCGCCGGCAAGCGGATCGTCGTGATCCTCCCCGACTCCGGCGAGCGCTACATGTCGACGCCGTTCTTCTCCGCCTAGCGGGTCTTCACCGGACGACCGTCACGGCGCGTCGGCGCCGCTCGCTACTCTTTATCAACAATGGCCGGCCTCTCCTCGCTTGCGCGCGTGGCGCGCGAAGTGCGCCGGGATCTCGAGGCCGCGCGTGAGCGCGACCCCTCCGCGCTGGGCGTCGGACCGGTCGAGATCCTCGCCACCTGGCCCGGCGTCCAGGCGGTGCTGGCGCACCGCGTCGCGGCGGCGCTGCACGAGGCCGGCGTGCCGGTTCTGCCACGCGCGATCGCCTACGTCGCGCGGGCGCTCACGGGGATCGAGATCCACCACGCGGCGAAGGTCGGGGCGGGCCTCTTCATCGACCACGGCGCGGGCGTCGTGGTCGGCGAGACGGCGATCATCGGCGACGGCGTGACGCTCTACCAGGGCGTGACGCTCGGCGGCACCGGCTTCGAGACCGGCAAGCGCCACCCGACGGTCCAGGACAACGTGACGATCGGCTCCGGCGCCAAGCTGCTCGGCCCGATCGAGATCGGCCACGGCGCGAAGATCGGCGCCAACAGCGTCGTCGTTCGCGACGTGCCGCCGAACTCCACCGTGGTCGGCGTGCCCGGGCATCCCGTGCGCATCGACGGGCGCCGCGTCGAGGGCCCCGACACCGACTGGATCCACCTGCCCGACCCGGTCGCCGACGCGATGCGCGCGCTCTCCGCGCGGGTCGCCGAGCTCGAGCGGATGGTCACCGAGCTCGGCGGAACGCCGCCCACGGTCGAGCCGGAGAACGTGCACACGCTGCGCCCCGTGCGCGGACGAAACCCCGCCGGAGGTTAGGCGGGTCGGCGCATGCGCCGACCCGGGGGATCGGTGCATGCACCGATCCCCCGGAGGGTGCATGCACCCTCCGGTCAGATCAATAGAAGACACAGCGGCACCGGTGCCGGGGTCGCGCCTTGATCTCGGGTGACTGGCCGCGGTTCCACAGCCAGTTGTCGAGCACGCGCGGGGCGACGGCGAGGCGGGCGCTCAGCAGCTCGCACGCGTGCACGGCGGCGGCGCGGATCTCGTGCTCCTGCGGGCCCGGCCGCAGCAGGCGCCCGGCGTCGATGTGGGCGGCGAGCCGGGGCTCGTAGACCAGCACGCCTTCGCAGCGCAGCACATGCGGGACGAGGTTGTCGGCGAAGATCGTCAGGCGGTCGAGATCGCCGAAGCTCGCCACACCGGCGAGCGCGAGGTTCGCCGGGACGATCTGCGCGCGCTTGTAGAAGCCGCGGTCGTCGAACAGCGCCATCGAGGCGGCGAGCGCGCCGGCCAGCGCCTGCGCCGACCCGCCGGCCGCGGCGATCACGTCGAGCACGCTGCGCTCGCCGAGCCAGGCGCCGAGCGAGCGCAGCGCCTGCGCGTAGAGCGCCATCAGCTCGTGGTCGGCGCTCTGCCCGAGCGTGTGGGCGATCGTGGCGGTGTCGAGCGAGCGCAGCTCGCCGTTGCTCCACGCGCCGGCGGCGCGAAAGCGGTCGCTCAGGCGGCCCGCGATCGTCGCGTAGCCCGAGCAGCCGGGGCGCTTGCGGAGGGTCGGGAACCAGCCCGAGCCGAAGTTGATCGCGTCGAGCGTGAGCAGGTAGCGCGCAACCTCCTCCGGCGGCCCGTCGAGATGGTGGATGGAGGCGTCCAGGGTCGCCTGTGGCGACGCCTCGAACGCCTCGAGCTTCGCGACGTCGATGGTGACCGAGCGGGCGCGGGCCGCGACCTCGGCGCAGTGTGCTCTGACGTCCTCGCTGATGCCCACCGGGAGAGGCTAGTGGGTCGCCGCCCACACATCTATGCTGGAGAGATGCCCGAACAGAGCGTCACGGAGCAGCGCATCGACGCGCTGCTGGAGGGGCTGAACGCGCCTCAGCGCGATGCTGTGACGCATGGCGAGGGGCCGCTGCTGATCCTCGCCGGCGCCGGCAGCGGGAAGACGCGCGTGCTGACGCACCGGATCGCCTACCTGGTGCACACCGGCGAGGCGCGCGCCGACGAGCTGCTCGCGATCACCTTCACCAACAAGGCTGCGCAGGAGATGCGCGAGCGCGTCGAGCTGCTGCTCGGGCGAAGCACCAGGGGGATGTGGGTGATGACCTTCCACGCCGCCTGCACGCGGATCCTGCGGGTCGAGGCGCCGCGGCTCGGCTACACGCGCCAGTTCACGATCTACGACCAGGCCGACGCCAGGCGGCTGCTCAAGCAGTGCCTCGATCGCGTCGGCGCCGACCCCAAGCGCTTCCCGCCGGCCGCGGTGCACGCGCAGATCTCCGACGCCAAGAACCGCCTGCGCGACGCGGCGGAGTACCGCTCGATGGTGGGCTCCCACTTCGAGCAGACGGTCGCCGACGCCTACGAGCTCTACGAGCGTGAGCTGATGCGCTACAACGCGATGGACTTCGACGACCTGCTGGGCCGCGCCGTCAACGTGCTCGAGCTGTTCGCGGAGGTTCGCGAGCGCTACCAGCAGGCGTTTCGCCACGTGCTGGTCGACGAGTACCAGGACACCAACCACGCGCAGTACCGCTGGCTGACGCTGCTGACCGGCGAGCGGCGCAACCTCGCCGTGGTCGGCGACGACGCGCAGTCGGTCTACGGCTTCCGCGGCGCCGACATCCGCAACATCCTCGACTTCGGCCAGGACTTCCCCGACGCCCACATCGTCAAGCTCGAGCAGAACTACCGCTCGACGCAGACGATCCTGTCGGCGGCGAACGCCGTGATCGCCCACAACCGCAGCCAGGTTGCGAAGGACCTCTGGACCGAGCTGGGGGAGGGCGACCCGATCAAGGTGCGGATGCTCGCCGACGAGCACGCCGAGGCGCGCTACGTGCTGAGCGCGATCGAGGGCTTCGTCGAGGACGGCGTGTCGCGCTCGGAGATCGCCGTCTTCTACCGCACCAACACGCAGTCACGGGTGCTCGAGGACGCGCTGGTGCGCGCCGAGGTCCCCTACCAGGTGATCGGCGGCACGAAGTTCTACGAGCGCGCCGAGATCAAGGACGCGATCGCCTACCTCTCGCTGCTCGCCAACCCGGCGGACCAGATCAGCTTCACGCGCGTCGCGAACAGCCCACGGCGCGGCATCGGCCAGACCTCGCTGTCGCGCGTGATCGCCCACGCGGCGACCGTCGGCGAACCGGTCTGGGAGGTCGCGAGCGGGCCGGACCGCGTGCCGGGCCTCGGGCGCGCGGCGGTCAGCGCGATCGGGCGCTTCATGGACACGATGGGCGAGCTGCGCGAGCTGGCGCGAAGCGGCGCGCCGGTCGGTGAGCTGCTCGAGGCCGTGCTCTCACGCAGCGGCTATCTCGAGGCGCTGGAGGCCGAACGGACCTTCGAGGCGCAGGGCAGGATCGAGAACCTCGAGGAGCTGGTCGGCGTTGCGCGCGAGTTCGAGGCGAGCGGCGAGACGCCGCCGCGCGGCGAGGGGGAGGAGGGGCTCGAGGGCCTCGACGCCTTCCTCGGCCAGATCGCGCTGGTCAGCGACGCGGACGCGCGCCGCGACGACCGCGGGCTGATCACGCTGATGACGCTGCACAACGCGAAGGGGCTGGAATACCCGATCGTCTTCATCATCGGCTGCGAGGAGGGCGTGTTCCCCCATTCGCGCTCGCTCGACGAGGGCTCGCTGGAGGAGGAGCGCCGGCTCTGCTACGTCGGGATCACGCGCGCGATGAGCG
>CAZABN010000018.1:0-28194 GCA_964483345.1 uncultured Solirubrobacteraceae bacterium | reverse complement strand
CATGCACCCACCCGCGGGAGGTCGCATGCGACCTCCCGGCGATCGGTGCATGCACCGATCGCTAAAGGCTCAGAGGGCGGCCGAGGAGGGGCGGCTGCGGACCACGCCGGCGCTTGCGGCGCGCGCCTGCGGGAAGGTCACGAGCCGGCGCGCGTCCTCGTCCCACAGCTTCAGCCGCGTGGCGCGCAGGCCGTCCCAGATCGTCAGCGTCGGCACGCTCGCGAAGACCGGGTTGGAATCGTGCGCGGCCTGCAGGTTGTAGTTGGGGATCCGCGAGTTGAGGTGGTGGACGTGGTGGAGCCCGATGTTGCCGGTGAAGAACTGCAGGATCTTCGGCAGCTTCAGGTAGGAGCTGCCGCGCAGCGCCGCGTCGGCGTAGGTCCAGCCGGTGTTGCGCTCCCAGTAGGTGTCCTCGAACTGGTGCTGCACGTAGAACAGCCAGATCCCGGCCGCGCCCGCCAAAAGCGCCGGCGGTCCCTGGATCAGCAGGTAGTCGCGCCAGCCGATCAGCAGGCAGGCGCCGGCGACCAGCACCGCGAGCGTGAGGTTCGTCAGCTGCACGCTGTGGCGGATCCGCGGGCGCGCGTTGCGGGGCACGATCCGCGGCGCGAGGATCATCGCCCCGAGCGGCCCGAGCCCGAACATGATCAGCGGGTTGCGGAACAGGCGGTACGACAGCCGCCCGCGCCAGTCGCGGGCGTTGTATTCCTCGACCGTCAGCGTCGGCACGTCGCCCTGGCCGCGGCGGTCGAGGTCGGCGGCGGTGGCGTGATGGATGGCGTGGTTGTGGCGCCAGTTCGCGAACGGCGCGAAGACCAGCACGCCGAGCGCGCTGCCGAGCACCTGGTTGCCGCGCTTGGTCGGCAGGTAGGAGCCGTGGGTGCAGTCGTGGAAGACGATGTAGGTGCGCAGCAAAAAGCCCGCCGCGAGCACGCCGATCCCGAGCGTCAGCAGGTAGGAGACGCGCAGCGAGTAGTACATCGCGACCAGCAGGCCGAGGTAGGGCACGAGCGAGGTGAACAGGCCGGCGATGCTGCGCGGCACGCTCGCGCGCGCGAACGGCGCGAGTTCGGCGGTCCAGTAGGCGCCGCGTTCGCGGGCCTCCTGCGCTGCGTCTCCGGGCTCCCGGCCGCCGTGATCGTCGATCCCGTCGGGCGCGGTCGTCTCTAGGACCATCGGCCCCTTTCCAGGGTGCTGGCGAAGGCCGGCCAGGACGGCAGCGCCCGCACGGACGCGCGACAAGCGTACACGCCAGGGTGGCGCGCGTCCATTGGGGAAGCGGGGCCCTGAGGGGAAAACCCGCAATAGACTGGGCGGCGATGAGCGTGACCGATGATGTGCTGACGGCGGAGGCGGTGGAGTTCCTGACGCTCCTCTCGCGCGAGTTCGGCGCCCAGCGCGAGGAGCTGCTCGCGGCCCGCCACGAGCGCGCGCTGGCGCTGCGGGCCGGCGAGCTGCCGGACTTCCTGGCGGCGACCGCCTCGGTGCGCGCCGGCGATTGGCGCGTGCCGCCCGCGCCCGCGGACCTCGCCGACCGGCGCGTCGAGATCACCGGCCCGACCGACCGCAAGATGGTGATCAACGCGCTGAACTCCGGCGCGCGCGTGTTCATGGCGGACTTCGAGGACTCCAACTCGCCGACCTGGACCAACATGCTCGAGGGCCAGCGCAACCTCAGCGACGCGATCGCGCGCACGATCCGCCTGCAGACGCCGGAGAAGACCTACGAGCTGAACGACCGCGTCGCGACGCTGCTCGTGCGCCCGCGCGGCTGGCATCTGGTGGAGCGCCACCTGGAGATCGACGGTGCGCCGGTCTCCGCCTCGCTGTTCGATTTCGGCCTCTACCTGCTGCGCAACCACGAGGCGCTCGCGGCGCTCGGCTCGGGCCCGTACCTTTATCTGCCGAAGCTCGAGTCGCACCTGGAGGCGCGCCTGTGGAACGCCGTCTTCGAGCGCGCGCAGGACCTGCTCGGGATCCCGCGCGGCACGATCCGCGCGACGGTGCTGATCGAGACGATCCTCGCCGCCTTCGAGATGGAGGAGATCCTGTTCGAGCTGGGACCGCACGCGACCGGGCTGAACGCGGGCCGCTGGGACTACCTCTTCAGCGTGATCAAGAAACTCGGCCACCGCCCCGAGTTCGTGCTGCCGGACCGGGCCGCGGTCGGCATGGGCGTCCCCTTCATGCGCGCCTATGCGGAGCTCCTGGTCGCGAGCTGCCATCGCCGCGGCGCCCACGCGATCGGCGGCATGGCGGCCTTCATCCCCTCTCGCCGCGACCCGGAGGTCAACGCCGTCGCCCTCGCGAAGGTGCGCGAGGACAAGGAGCGCGAGGCCTCGCAGGGCTACGACGGCACCTGGGTCGCCCACCCGGATCTGGTGCCGGTCGCGCTCGAGGTCTTCGACCGCGTGCTCGGCGCCCGCCCCAACCAGCTCGAGGTGCTGCGCGAGGACGTCGTGCCCGACGCCCGCGCGCTGCTCGACGTCGCCGCGACCCCCGGCGAGGTGACGCTGGAGGGGCTGCGCAACAACGTCTCGGTCGGCATCCAGTACCTCGCGGCCTGGCTCGCCGGCTCGGGCGCGGTCGCGATCTTCAACCTGATGGAGGACGCCGCGACCTCCGAGATCTCGCGCGCCCAGGTCTGGCAGTGGCTGCGCGACGGCCGCTTCACCCCCGAGCAGGTCGCGCAGGTGACCGACGAGGAGCTGGCGAAGCTCGGCGACGGCTACGAGCAGGCCCGCGCGCTGTTCGACCAGGTCGCGACCGGCGAGGAGTTCGTCGAGTTCCTCACCCTGCCGGCCTACGAGCTGCTGGGGCGGTTGCCGGGTAGGCGGGGTGGGCGCTAGCCGCTGACCAGCCGAAGCTCGCCGGCGCTCGCCCGGCGCAGCCTGCGCGCGAACGGATGACCGACTGGGGAGAACCGGCGCCGCGGCAGGACGATCACATCGAACGTGCGCGTCGCGGCCCACGCGTGCAGCGGCGGATCCTGCCCGCCGACGAGGCTCCTGAAGGTTGTTGTCGCTGCCGCGGCGTCGCCGAGGATCGCGCGCGCCTGCGCCAGGTCGCGCTCGGCCTCGTCGCGGACCACGCAGTTGACGACCTCGACGCCCGGGCCGCGGTTGCAGCAGTGCGGCTGAACGCTCTGCGGCGCGAGCGTCACGACCGTCAGGGCGGTGTCGGCGCCGCCCAGCGCGGCCGCTTCGCGCAGCGCCGCGGCGCCGCCGGCGCCCGGCTCGTACAGCACGAGAACCCGCGCCGGTGCCCGCGCGCTCGCCGGAGCGCGGCCGAACGCGTCGCTGGCGTCGTCGGTCGTGGCGGCGCGGTGGGTGGAGAGGACGGTCATCTTGTGGGGGATCGCTCGCCTTGCGAAGAGTACGAGATGGTCGCGCGAGCGTTACATCGTTGGCCTCGGCGCCTGGACTCACGCCGTCGCCGTGATCACGCGCAGACCCGGTATGCGGCGGAAGTGGGAGCCGTTGCGCGTCGCGACGGCGAGTCCGTGGGCGACCGCCGTCGCCGCGATCCAGAGATCGTGGGCGCCGACCGGCTCGCCGCGCTCGGCCAGGCCCGACCAGATCTCGGCGTGGATCCGCGCGACCGGCTCGGTGATGGGAATCGCCTGAAGGGAGGCGAGGAGATGCTCGACAAACGCAAGCCGGCGCGCCCGCGCCGCGCCGCGCGTGCGAAGGGTCCCGTGCAGCAGCTCGCTGACGGTGATCACGCTGATCGCGCGCTCCTCCTCGCCGAGCAGCGCTTCGACCGCGGCGTCCCCGCGCTCGAGGTCGATCAGCAGATCGGTGTCGATCAGGACGGCCACGGATCACCCGGCAGCGGTCCCGCGCCCGCGCGAACCGCGCGCAGATCGTCGCCGAACTCGGCGTCGGGGCTGGGAGCGGCCGCGAGGATCTCCCGGAAGCGCGCCGCCGAGACGAAACGCGTCTGCGGCGGGCGGATCACCGCAACGGCGGCGCCGCTGCGCGTCAGCTCGATCTGTTCGCCCGCGGCGACGCGGTTGAGGACCTCGGAGAAGTTGCGCGCCGCTTCGGTGGCGGTCATGCGGGACACCCTCGGGAGTGTATCGGATAAATCAGACTGCGTTGGGTGGATGGCCATGGGAGCTGTTCCGACAGGGACCATGCAAACGGGACGGCGTTCGTCGCGTGTGCGCCGCCGCGGCCAAACGCAGGCGCCGCGGTCGTGTCGCGCGCGCCGCCGCGGACAAACGCGGGCGCCGGATCTTGTCCAAGGTGGCTTCACACGGCGCTTGCGCTGTCGCGGAGAATGTGACGATGAGCACGGCCGGGTCGCTCACGACCTTCGATGAGGTGTTCGCCGCCGACGGCGTGCCGCGGCCGTATGCGCAGCCGCTCGTCGACGAGCTGGAACGGCTCGGCGCGGACAGCCTCGTCGCGGCCGGCGCGCTGCGCGACGCGATCTTCATGCGCCAGGGGATCACGTTCGATCTGACGAACCCCGAGGGCGCGGTCGCCGACCGCCCGTTCCCGCTCGACCTGATCCCGCGGATCATCCCCGCGGCGGAGTGGCGCACGATCAAGCGCGGGCTTGCGCAGCGGATTCGCGCGCTCAACCACTTCGTCGACGACGTCTACCACGAGCGCGAGATCGTCAAGGCGGGGATCGTGCCGTGGACGCTGATCGCGAGCCGCTCGCATTTCGCGCGCGCCGCCCACGGCATCCGCCCGCCGCGCGGCGTCTACACCCACATCGCCGGCTGCGACCTGGTGCGCGACGCGAACGGCGCCTGGAAGGTGCTCGAGGACAACGTCCGCACGCCCTCCGGCATCTCATACATGCTCGAGAACCGTCTCGCGATGACGCGCCTGATCCCGTCGCTGTTCGCGCACTTCCGGGTCCGCCCGATCGACCAGTATCCGGCGCTGCTGCACGCCGCCCTGCGCTCCGTCGCACCGGTCGCCGACGGCGAGGCGCGGATCGTGGTGTGGACCCCGGGGCCTGCCAACAGCGCCTACTTCGAGCACACCTTCCTCGCCCGCCAGATGGGAGTCGAGCTGGTCGAGGCCTCCGATCTGGTCGTGCGCGACGACGTCTGCTACATGCGCACGACCAGCGGCCTGGCGCGCGTCAACGCGATCTACCGCCGCCTCGACGACGCCTTCATCGACCCGCTGGAGTTCCGCCCCGACTCGCTGCTCGGCGTGCCGGGCCTGATCCGCGCCTACCGCGCCGGCACCGTCGCGATCGCCAACGCGGTCGGCACCGGCGTCGCCGACGACAAGGCGGTCTACTGCTACGTGCCGGAGATGATCCGCTTCTACCTCGGTGAGGAGCCGCTGCTGGATAACGTCACGACCTACCTGCTGGACGACCGGGAGCAGCTCGAGTTGGCGCTCGAGCGGATCGGCGAGCTGGTCTTCAAGCCGACCGGCGAGTCCGGCGGCAAGGGTGTCGTGATCGGCCCGGCGACCGGCGAGGCCCAGCTCGCGGAGCTGGCGCTCGCGGTGCGCTGCGAGCCGGCGCAGTGGATCGCCCAGGAGGTCGTGCGGCTCTCCACGGTGCCGACCGTCGCGGCCGACGGGACGCTCGCCGCGCGCCACGTCGATCTGCGGCCGTTCGCGATCTTCGGCGACGAGATCCGCATCGTCCCCGGCGGCCTGACCCGGGTCGCGCTCGAGCCCGGCTCGCTGATCGTCAACTCCTCGCGCGGCGGCGGCTCGAAGGACACCTGGGTGCTGCAGGACGACGCGGACGCCGAGCACGACCCGCCGGCCGCCGCGACCTTCGCGCCGCCGGCGCTGCCAGACCTGCGCCTGCGCTCCTGGACCGGACAGGCCCAGCAGCAGCAGCAGCAGTTGCTCGCGCCGCCCTGATGCTGGCGCGGATCGCCCACGAGCTGTTCTGGCTGGGGCGCAACGTCTCGCGCGCCGAGCTGACGGCGCGGATGATCGACGGCGTCTTCCAGGCCGACCTGCAGGGACGCCCGGACGGGCCGGCGGGGGTGACGCTCTCCTGGGAGGCGGTGCTCGCGATCATGGGCTCGACCTCGGCCGGGGAGCAGGGCGCCGAGCGGCTCTCGCGCGCGGACACGGTCGCGCTGCTCAGCACCGACGCGGGCAACGAGAACTCGGTGGTCGCGAGCCTCGAGCGAGCGCGCGAGGGTGCGCGCACCGTCCGCGACGTGATCAGCGCCGAGATGTGGGAGGCGATCAACGCCGTGCACCTCGGCCTCGCCGACGCCTCGATCGGCGTCACCGGCTACGGCGGCCCCTACTCCTTCGTCAGCTACGTCAAGAGCCGCACGGCGCTGTTCTGGGGCGTCGCCTCGCGCACGATGCTGCGCGACGACGCCTACGCCTTCCTCGACGCCGGCGGGCGCTTCGAGTCGGCCGACATGGTGCTGCGGATGCTGCGGGTCGCGCTGCCCGCGCCCGGCGAGCGCGCGGCCGGCTCGCCGCGTGACGGCCAGGCGCTGGCGCTGCTCGGCGCGGTCGGCGGGCTGCAGGCCTTCCGCCGCACGGGCGCCGCGGCGCCAACCGCGACGGCCGTCGCGAGCTTCCTGCTCTACACCCGCAGCTACCCCGACTCGGTCGCCGCCTCGATCGACGCCGTGCGCGCCGCGCTCGAGCTGGCCGACGCGAGCCCGCGCGCCTCCGTCCCGGTGCTGCGGCTCTCGCGCGTGCTGTCGGACCTCGACTTCCGCGGACGCGTGGGGCTGGGCGACGGCAGCGAGCTGCTCGAGGTCTGCGAGATCGTCGGCCGCGAGCTCGCCCTGGCGGACGGCGACATCACCGATCGCTACTTTGGTGGAGTGATCTCCCCGACCCATGTCAGCTGACGCGATGCTGTTCTCGATCCACTACGTCACCGAGTACCACTACGGCGAGCCGGTCACGGACAACCTCAACGCGCTGCGCGTGCGCCCCGCGACGACCGCGACGCAGCGCTGCGACGAGTTCCACGTGCGCATCGACCCCGAGTCGCGGCTCGGGCGCCACGCCGACTACTTCGGCACCGAGGTGATCGAGTTCGGCATCTCGCGCCCGCACAGCTCGCTGACGATCGACATCCGCGCGCGCGTCGTGACCTCCGAGCCGCCCGAGCCGCCGTCGCCCCCCTGGGAGGCGCTCGCCTCGCCCGCGTACCGCGAGGCGGCCGGCGAGTACCTGCTGGCGAGCATCGTCGAGCCACCCAACGGCGCGCTCGACGAGCTTTTCGCGCTGAGCGACCTCGCCAGCCCGCTGGAGGCCGTCGAGGGCCTCTGCGAGCTGATCCCCGATCGCTTCGAATACCGCACCGGCATCACCTACGTCGGCTCGACCGTGGCCGATCTGCTCGCGGCCGGCGGCGGCGTCTGCCAGGACTTCGTCCACCTCGCGCTGATCATCCTGCGCCGCCATGGGATCGCCGCGCGCTACGTCTCCGGCTACCTGTTCGCGGCGCCGCCCGACGGCGGCGCGGACTCGGTCGAGGTGGACACCCACGCCTGGCTCGAGGCGCTGCTCCCCGACGGCGGCGAGCGCGGCGAGCCGGTCTGGGTGGGTGTCGACCCGACCAACCGCGCACGCGCCGGCGAGCAGTACGTGAAGATCGGCCACGGCCGCCTCTACGACGACGTGCCGCCGATCAAGGGCGTCTACCGCGGCGGTCCGGCGGAGCTCTCCGCGAACGTCGTGATGACGCGGCTGGACCCGGCGACGAGCGCCCGCGCGTAGCGGCCGCTCGCCCTCAGCGCTCCGCCGTCAGGCGGTGCGCGAGCAGCGCGAACAGGGCGGCCAGCGCCGCCAGCGCCGAGATGCTCGTCAGCGCGGCCGGCAGCCCGACGCGCTCGGCGAGGAAGCCGATCAG
Source organism: uncultured Solirubrobacteraceae bacterium (assembly GCA_964483345.1). Classification (GTDB taxonomy): domain Bacteria; phylum Actinomycetota; class Thermoleophilia; order Solirubrobacterales; family Solirubrobacteraceae; genus Palsa-513. The sequence continues at coordinate 20,367 of CAZABN010000018.1, read as the reverse complement.
CGGCGGGCCGGCGAGAAAGCCGCTGTAGCCGACCATCGACGTGATCGCCACGCCGCGCGGCCCGCTCAGCGCCCCCGCTTCGCCGAGCGCGGCCGGGAACATGTTCGCGAGACCCAGGCCGACGAGCGCGAAGCCGACGATCACGAGCGCCAGGACCGGCGCCAGCGCGGCGACGAGCATGCCGGCCGCGGCCGTCAGGGCGCCGGCGGCGAGCACGAACGTGCGCCCGGCGCGGCGCAGCATCCAGCTTCCCGCCAATCGCCCGATCACCATTGCGGCGGAGAAGCCGGCGTAGCCGGCCGCGGCGAGCCCGGCGCTCGTGTGCAGATCGCTGCGCAGGTGCAGCGCTCCCCAGTCGCCCATGGCCCCTTCGCCGTAGGCGGAGCAGAGCGCGATCGCCCCGAACACGGCGAGCACCGCGGCCGGGCTGCCGGTCCGGCGCGGGGTCGCGCGCGCGGGTCCTTCGGGCGCCGGCGCTCGTGGCGGCGGCGCGCCGTCCGCGCGGAGGCCTGTCGCCAGCAGCGCCGGCGCGGCGCAGGCGGTCACGATCAGGCCGAAGACGCCGACGGCGGTGAGCTGCGTGGCCGCGCTCAGCACGCCGGCCAGCGCCCCGCCGACCAGTGCTCCGGACAGCCCGCCGAGGCTGTAGGCGGCGTGGAAGCTTGGCATCACAGGCCGGCGCAGCCTCGCCGTGATCTCCACCGCGGAGCTGTTGATCGCCACATCGAGGCCGCCGAAGGCGGCGCCGAAGGCGACCAGGACGGCGCCGAGCGCGGCGACGCTGGTGACCCGCGCCGGCACGATCAGCGCCAGCGACATCGCGGTCGCGAAGAACACGATGACCGGTCCGCTGCCGAAGCGCGAGCACAGCTGCCCCGCGACGATCATCGTCAGCACCGCCCCCGCGGAGATGCCGAGCAGCGCCACGCCGAGGCTCCCCGTGGACGCCCCGACGTGCGCCTTGACCGCCGGCACGCGCACCACCCAGTTGGCGAACAGGAAGCCGTCCAGCGCGAAGAACGCGGTCACGAGCAACCGCGTTCGTCTGAGGGCTGTCATGAAGAGAGGAACACCGTTTGCGCCGCGGGCTCGCCGGCGTCGAAAGCCTGCCCTGGCGGCCCGGACACTACAAGGCGCGCCGCGGGCCGAAGTCGACCGCCGGCGTGATCGCGGGCGCCCGAGCGGGCGATCGCCTCAGCGCAGCAGCTCCAGCGTGCAGCGCGCACCGGGTGTCTTGACGAGTCGCGCGTCGGCGGTGACGAGCACGGCGCCGAGCAGCTCCGCCAGGGCCACGTGGGCCGCGGCGTACACCGTCATGTTCTCCCGCAGCTCCCAGCAGCGGGCCAGCAGCGGCCGGTGGGGCGCCCGGCGCAGCGGCAGCTCGAACAGGTCGGTCAGGGCCAGCGCCGCTCGCCGGGTGTCGAGCGCCCCCGCTGCCAGGCGGCGCCGGATCACCGAGGTCGTCTCGAGGTCGATCAGCTCCGGCGCGGCAAGCGCGTTCCCGCGCATGCGCGCGCGCGGCGTCGCCGTCGGGGCCGTCGTCGGCGAGCGCCGGCGCGAGGACGCTGGCGTCAACGACCAGCACGATCCTGCGCCAACAGGACCGTGGCTTCGTGCAGTGGCAGCGAGCCTCCCGCCCGGCCGCCCGCGCGGTCGAGAACCTCCTCGACGGTGGGCCCGCCGGCTTCCTCGATCAGCCGTGTGAGCAGGTACTCCTGCAGCGACTGATTGGCCGCCGCGGCCCGGCGACGCAGCACGGCGTGCGTGTCGTCGGGGACGTTCTTGATCTGAATGGTCGCCACAAGCGCCATAATGCAACCGCTGCTCCCCGGTTGATGGCGTCCGCCCTCCTGCGCCGCGGCGTCTGGCGCTATCGTGGCGCGATCCTCCGCCTGACCCCGATCGTCTGAGCGTTTCGGTGCGACGCCGGCTGCGCGTGCTGGCGGCCGTCGGCGGCGCCTGCGCGGTGGCCGCCGCGGCGGCGGGGCCGCCGGTCGCGGTCAGCAGCGTGCGCGCCGATCCGCTGTCCGCGGCGCCCGCCTGCGTGCCGGCCACGCTCGACGGCTCGGCGCGGCTGCCCGGCACGCCGCTGCTCGTCTCACCCGCCCCCGGCGGCCTGGACGCGATGCCGCAGACGCAGATCAGCCTGTTCGGCGCGCCGGCCTCGCGGCTCTCGTCGCTGGTTGTGCGCGGCAGCGTCAGCGGCGTCCACGCCGGCAGCCTGGAGGCCTATTCGCAGGGCGACGGGGCGAGCTTCGTGCCGGCGGTGCCGTTCACCGCGGGCGAGACCGTGAGCGTCAGCGGCGTCTGGACCTCCGGCGCGCTCGCGCAGCCGTTCGCCTACAGCTTCCAGATCGGCGACCCGGATCCGATCGCGCTGCTTCCCGAGTCGGGCAAGCCGGCCGGGGCGCCCGGGACGGTCTGGCACTTCCGCTCCGCGCCCGGTGTGGACCCCGCGGTCCTGCGCATCGCTGTGAGCTCGGCCGCCGCGCGCCGCGACGGCGACATCTTCCTCGCCACCTACCCAGGCCCCGGCGCGACGGGGCCGACGATCTACTCCCCAAACGGGCAGCTGGTTTGGTTCAAGCCGCTGGCGCCGAACACCTTCGCCGCCGACCTCAAGGTGCAGCGCTACCAGGGCCTGTCGGTGCTGACCTGGTGGCAGGGCACGATCAGCAATCACGGCTTCGGGCTGGGCGAGGGCGAGATCTACTCGCGCTCCTACCGGCGGATCGCGACCATCCACGCCGGCGACGGCCTCGCCGAGGACCTCCACGAGCTCGTGCTGACGCCTGCCGGGACGGCTCTGATCACGGCCTGGAAGCCGCTCTACTGCGACCTGGCCGCCGTCGGCGGGGGGGCGGTCTCGGCGGTCTACGACGCGGTGCTGCAGGAGATCGACATCCGCACCGGGCTCGTCGAGTACGAGTGGGACTCGCTCGAGCACGTGCCGCTGAGCGACTCGTACATCCCGGCGAGCGGGGCCAGCGTCGCCTGGCCGTTCGACTGGTTCCACCTGAACTCGATCGCGGTCGAGCCCGACGGCAGCCTGCTGATCTCTTCGCGCTCGACCTGGACCGTCTACGACATCGCCGCCACCACCGGCCAGGTCAACTGGCAGGTTGGTGGGCGCCAGTCGAGCTTCGCAACGGACCCGGGCACGCTGACGGCGTGGCAGCACGACGCGCAGCCGCTCGGCGACGACAGCTTCAGCGTGTTCGACAACGCCGGGCCGCCGACCGGCGTCACCCATTCGCGTGGCGAGGTGGTGCGGATCGACCCGCAGTCCGGCAGCGCGAGCGTGGTCGCCACGATCAAGATTGCGCACTGGCCGATCTACGCGCGGACCCAGGGCGACCTGCAGCGCCTGCCCGACGGCAACTGGTGGATCGGCTGGGGCGACGTCAACCAGTCCTCCGAGGTCAGCCCCGACGGCCGGCTGCTGCTGGAGGCCACCACGCCCGACGGCTCGGAGAGCTACCGCTCGCTGCGCTTCGCCTGGAACGGCGTTCCCGCGACGCGCCCGTCGGTCGTCGCCGCGCGCACTGCCGGCGGGCGCCTGCGCGTCTACGTGAGCTGGAACGGCGCGACCGGCGTGTCACGCTGGCGCCTGGCGGCCGGGGCCTCGGCGAACACATTGGCGCCGCGGCGCAGCGTCGCGAGCGCCGGCTTCCAGACGGTCCTGAGCGCCCCCGCCGCGGCGCGGTTCGTGGCGGTCGACGCGCTCGATGCGCGCGGGCGCGTGCTGGCGATCTCGCGCCCCGTGAGGTGCCCTGGCTGAGCCGGCTGCGCGGCCGGAGTGCAGGCATCTGAGCGCCGGTGGTCGCCTCGACATTTGTCCAGCGCGCCGCGCGGGCGGCCGTCAGTTCGTCGAATCGCGCCCGCGGCCATTGCGCGCGCCGCGCCGGTCGCCGATCATCGGGCACACGGTTCTGTCCATGTTCGACGGGCGTCGTGCGCCCGGGGGTGAACGCATGAAGAGATCGGTTCCGGCGGCGCTCGGCGTCGCCATCGTCGCACTCGCGGTGCCGGCCGCCGCGCTGGCGACGCACCACCACGGCTTTGGTCCGCGCCACCACCACGGTCACGGCTACGTGCACCAGGGTGCCACCGACCCGTCCGGGCCGACCGGCTCAAACAGCGTGTCCTCCTACAGCGACGGCACGCTCGTGCTCACGCTGGCCGACGGCGACACGCTCACCGGCGCGGTGACGGACGGCACGCGCTTCGTCTGCATCGGCCAGGGCTGGGATGGCCGCGGGTTCGGGCGCGGAGGCCGGCGCGGAGGCCGCTACAACTGGGGTCGCGACGGCGGGCCGACCGGCGCGACGGGCGCCACCGGCTGGAGCGGCCCGACCGGCCCGACCGGCCCGACCGGCGCCCAGGGCGGGACCGGCACGGGCGGTTCGGGCGGCGGGCGCGGCTGGGGTGGCCGTGGCGGCTCGAGCAGCGACAGCCACTGGACCGCGCCGCCGCCGTGCGACAGCTCGCTGCTCGTCAGCGGCGCTCAGGTTTCCTCGGCCGAGGTGGAGATCACGCCGGGCGGCGTGCTGTTCGGAGAGATCGTCCTGCTGCCCGCCGTCCAGTGACGCGCTGAGGAACGGGAAGGGGGCGGCGGGGGCCGGGTGAGTCCGGGCCGCCGCCCCGCTCCCGGCGCAGCGACGTCGTCGCGGCCGGCCACAGCGGAGCACTACGGTGTGCGGCGTGGAGGGGTCGCGGTTCAACCGCCGCACGTTCGTTGGCCTCGGCGCGCTCGGCGCCGGCGCGCTCGCCGCGTGCGGGCGCACCACGGCCACGCGGTCGGCGACCGCGACGAGCAGCTCGACGACGAGCTCGACCGCGACGACGAGCACGCAGGTCGCCGGCCCGCCGACCGCGGCGCAGTGGGCGGCGCTTCGCCAGTCGCTGTCCGGGCAGCTCGTGCTGCCGGAGCAGGCCGCCTACGCGCAATCCAAGCTCGTCTACGACCTGCGCTTCGAGGACGCGGCCCCGGCGGCGATCGCCTACGCCGCCTCGGCGGGCGACGTGCAGCGACTCGTGGCGTTCGCGCGTGAGCACGCGCTCGCCCCGATCCCGCGCAGCGGCGGGCACAGCTACGCCGGCTACTCGACCGGCTCGGGGCTGGTCATCGACGTCGGCTCGCTGAACACGGTCGCCGTCGCCGGTTCGAGCGCCACCGTCGGCGCCGGCACGCGCCTCGTCGACCTCTACAGCGCGCTCGCCGGCGCGGGCGTGCTGGTACCCGGCGGCAGCTGCCCGACGGTGGGGATCGCGGGGCTCACCCTCGGCGGCGGCGTCGGTGTGCTCGGCCGGCGCTACGGGCTCACCGCCGACGTGCTTGAGTCGCTGGAGATCGTCACCGCCGACGCTCGCCTGCTGAGCGCCGACGCGACCGCCGAACCGGACCTCTACTGGGGGTGCCGCGGCGGCGGCGGGCGCAACTTCGGCGTCGTCACCTCGCTGCGCTACGCCGCCGCGCCGATCCCTCCGCTCGCGCTGTTCACGCTGGAGTACCCCTGGGCGGCGGCGTCGGAGCTGCTCGGCGCGTGGGCGCAGTGGATCGCCGGCGCCCCGGACGAGCTGTGGTCCAACTGCCTGCTGCTGAGCGCCGGCACGAGCGGGCTGATCGCGCGCGCGACCGGCGTCTACGCCGGCGAGCTCGCGGCGCTGACCGACCTCGTCGGCCGGCTGCGAGCCGACGTCGGCGCCACGCCGACAACGGACTTCATCGGCGCCGACAGCTATCTGAACGCGATGTTCGCCGAGGCCGGCTGCGCCGAGCTCACGCTCGCGCAATGCCACCTGAGCGCCCCGGGTTCGGCCGGCACGCTGGCACGCTCCGCGTTCGCCGCCAAGTCGGCGTACTTCGCGGCGGCGCCGGGGCCGGCGGCGCTCGCCGCGATCACCGCTGCCGTGGCGAGCTTCCAGAGCGAGCTGCCGGGGCTCGGCGGCGGCCTCGCCTTCGACGCGTACGGCGGCGCGATCAACGCCGTCGCGCCCGACGCCACCGCCTTCGTCCACCGCGACGCGCTCTGCCAGCTGCAGATGAGCGGCACCTGGGGGGCCGGCGCGTCGAGCGCCACGACCGCCGCGGTCGCCGACTGGCTCGCCGAGACCGCCGCCGCGCTCGCCCCCCACACCAACGGCGAGGCCTACCAGAACTACATCGACCCGACGCTCGCCGACTGGCAGGACGCCTACTACGGCGCCAACCTGCCGCGGCTGCAGACGGTCAAGGCGGCGTACGACCCCGACGACGTCTTCAGCTTCGCCCAGTCGATTCCGTTGCCGGCGTAGGCGACGCCGGGCGCGGGCGTCGTTCGCGCCGCACGCCCTCGGGCGCTCACGCGCAGCGCCGAGCGGTTAGCGTCAGTGGTTGTGAGCGCGCCCGAGCAACAGCCCTCGCTGGTCTATGTGATCGGCCGCGTCGGCCAGGGCGTGCGGCGCGAGCTGCGCGCGCGCCTTGCGTCACTCGGGCTGAGCGTGGCGGACGTGACGACGCTCTCGGTGCTGCGCGGTCGGAGCGGCCTCTCGAACGCGCAGCTGGCGCGCCGCGCGCTGATCACGCCGCAGTCGATGCTCGAGGTGCTCGCCTCGCTCGAGCGCCGCGGCCTCGTCGTGCGCCGCGCCGACGCGGACAACGCGCGGATCATGCGCGCAGCGCTGACCGCCACGGGCAGGCGCGCGCTGGCCCGCGCCGACGTCGTGATCGCGAAGCTCGAGGACGAGCTGCTCGAAGCCGTTGCGCCCGCAGCCCGCGAGCAGCTGCGCGGCGGGCTGCTCGCGCTGATGGGTGTGCTGTCGGTGCGCCTCAGAGCCCGAGCAGCCGCGCGGCGTTCTGCTTGAGCACGAGCGGGCGCACCTCGTCGCGGATCGCCAGCGCCTCGAAGTCGGCGAGCCAGCGGTCCGGCGTGATCAGCGGGAAGTCGGAGCCGAACAGCATCTTCTCGCGCAGCAGCGTGTTGGTGTAGCGGATCAGGATCTCCGGGAAGTACTTCGGCGACCAGCCGGAGAGGTCGATGTAGACGTTCGGCTTGTGCGTCGCCACCGCCAGCGCCTCCTCCTGCCAGGGGAACGACGGGTGGGCGAGGATGATGTTGAGGTCGGGAAAGTCGGCGGCGACGTCGTCCAGCGCCATCGGGTTGGAGTACTTCAGCCGCACGCCGCCGCCGCCGCGCATGCCGGCGCCGATCCCCGTCTGGCCGGTGTGGAAGAGCGCGATCTTGCCGGCCGCCGCGATCGCCTCGTACAGCGGGTAGTGCGCGCGGTCGTTCGGCCAGAAGGCCTGCGTGTTGGGGTGGAACTTGAAGCCGCGCAGCCCCGGGTACTCGGCGATCAGCCGCTTGGCCTCGCGCACGCCGAGCTTGCCCTTGTGCGGGTCGATCGACGCAAACGGGATCAGCACATCGGGGTTGGCGGCCGCGACCTCGAGCACCTCGTCGTTGGCGATCCGCGCGCGGCCCATGCCGGCCTCGTCGTCGACGGTGAAGACGACGGCGAGCATCGAGCGCTCGCGGTAGTAGTCGGCGACCTCCTGCGTCGTCGGCTGCGGCGGCGTGCCGCCGAAGTAGCGCGCGGCCGCCTCGAGCAGCTCGCCGGTGACCGGGTCCTGCGGCGTGTGCGCCGAGCGCTCGGCGTGCGTGTGCACGTCGATCGCGACGATCGCGTCGAGGTCGAAGCTCACGATTCGCCCGCGTCCAGTGGGGCGAACTCGATGCCGTAGCTCTGCTGCGCCGGGGCGAAAGCCGCCGGCCAGCGCTCGGCGATCTGCTCCGCGCTCCAGCCGCCCTCGCGCAGCTCGAAGACCAGTTCGTCGGGGTGCGACCAGAGGCTGAGGCGGTCACCGCCGATCCCGATGCACTGGCCGGTGATCGTGGCGGCGGCCTCGGAGGCCAGGAACACGACCAGCCCGGCGCAGTCCTCGGGCAGACCGACGGCGTGCTCCTGGCGAACCGCTCGCGGCAGGCCCTCGCCGCGCGCCACGCGTTCCACCAGCGGCGCATAGGCGGGGATGCTCGCCGTCATCGCCGTCCACGCCGTCGGGATGACCGCGTTGACGGTGATCTGGTCGCGGGCCAGCTCCATCGCCCAGGTGCGCGCGAAGGCGGCGATCCCGGCCTTCGCGGCGGCGTAGTTGGTCTGGCCGAAGTTTCCGCGCTGGCCGGCCGGCGAGCCGACGACGATGATCCGCCCGCCCTCGCCCTGTTCGCGCAGCGCCACCACTGCCGCGCGCGCGCAGGTGAAGGTGCCTCGCAGATGCGTCTCGATCACCAGGTCGAAGTCCTCGTCGGTCATCTTCCAGAGCACGCGGTCGCGCAGCACGCCGGCGTTGGTGCACATCAAGTCGAGGCGGCCGAACTCGCTGCGCGCGAGCCCCACGAGCGCCTGCGCGACATCGCTCTCGCCGACCGCGGCGACCTCCGCGACGGCGCGCCCGCCGGCGTCGGCGATCGCCGCCACCGTCTCGCGGGCGCCGTCCTCGTCGAGGTCGTTGACGACCACCGCCGCGCCGGCGGCGGCGAGCGCGATCGCGTAGGCGCGGCCGAGACCGCGCCCGCTGCCCGTCACGACGGCCACGCGGCCGGTCAGGTCGAGCGCCCCGCTCATGCGTAGAACCGCAGCAGGCATTCGGCCGCGAGCGCGGGCTTGGCCTGGCCGTCGACCTCGATCTGCGCCGCCAGCTTGACCTGCGCGCCGCCCTCGATCGGCGTGACCTGCTCGATCGTCGCGGTGCCGCGGAAGCGCGCGCCGACGGCGAGCGCCGCCGGGAAGCGGACCCTGTCGAGCCCGTAGTTGATGCTGAGCGCCGCGTCGGTCACCACCAGCCGCTGGCTGATCGGCGCGAGCAGCGAGAGCGTCAGGAAGCCGTGCGCGATCGTCCCGCCGAACGGCGTCTCGCGCGCGCGCGCCGCATCGACGTGGATGAAGTTGTGGTCACCGGTCAGCTCGGCGAAGGCGTCGACACGCTCCTGGGTCATCTCGCTCCAGTCGGAATGTCCGAGCGAGGCGCCGACGAGTGCGGGCAGCCCCGCGAGGTCGGTCACTGTGCCCGCTTGCTTCGGTTGCTCTGCGGCGTCCATCGCGGCCTCCATTCTCTCACCGGCACGGCCCCGGCGCCGTCCGGTATATCAGGCTTCCGAATAGGCGGGTGCGCGCCGCGGGCCGGTGCGCCGCGCACGGCGCACGCCTTCGAGCGTCCCGCTACGTTTCCCCGCGATGCGGTTGGCACGCCTCGCGGCCGTCACGGTCGCGCTCACGATCCTCGCCGCCGCGGGCGCCCGCGCGGCGACCTGGACCGCCCCCATGACGCTTCGGACGTGCGCACCCGCCACCGACCCGAAGGTCGTCTTCCCGTTCAGCGCCCCGTCGACGCGCAGCGGCCGCGGCGCGATCCTCTGGCTCGGCGGCGCGCCGAGCTGCGCGGGCGCCGGCGGCGCGGCGCAGGCGCTCGATTCGGCGACGCTCCACACCGACGATCTGGCGAGCGTCCCGCGCACAGCGATCTCCGGTCACGACCTGCTGGGACCGCTGGAGAGCGCCGGCACCACGGCGGGGCAGCTCGTCGCCATCGTCGGCGACGCCGGCAACCCGGTCGCGGGCCATCCGGGCGCGCTGCTCGGCGAGGGTCTCGCCGGCGGCCCGCTGCACGACCTCACTGAGCTCGGCGGGCCGGACGCGCCGGTCGCGACCGCCGACGGCTACATCGGCGACGCGGACATCGTCACGACCGCGACGTCGCTCGGCGGCGCGCAGCTGATCGAGTTGCGTGAGCAGCGCCACTACGCGTACTCCTTCGGGCGGCCGGTGATCCTCACCGAGGGCTTCGCCCCGATCACCGCGCTGGCCGTCGGCCTCGACTTCCGCGGCGACTCGCTGGTGCTCTGGGCGCAGGGGGGCGAGGTCCACGCGCAGTGGGTGAGCAACATGCGCCAGGTCTACCCGCCGCAGGTGCTCGGACCGGCCGGCTACGCGCCGCAGCTCGCGCCGGTGCTGAGCGACAACGGACACGGCTTCGCGATGTGGACCGACGAGCCGGCGCCCGGCACGCCGGGCGAGGCGCGGATCTACCTCGAGCACTCCGCCAACAACGTCGTCTTCCCGGCCGCACCGCATCTGCTCGCCGCGTTTCCCGAGCCGGCCGCGCAGCGCCTGACCCCCGGTTCGATCGCGCTCGTGCGGATGACCCCCTCGGAGGGCGTGCTCGCGGCCTGGACGCTCCTCCAGGGCGACAACTACGTCGTGCAGGCGGCCGGCCTGACCGCCACGCAGGTGCTGCCGGCGGCGACGATCGCGCAGCCGGGCACCGACCTGCGGCTCGCCGCCCTCGCGACCGGCCCAAACAACGACGTCGTCGCCGTGCTCGAGAGCGCACCCCGCAGCGCCGCCGGCTTCGACGGAACCCAGCAGGCGATCCTCGCCGCGCGAAGCGTCCCCGGCGGTCCCGGCGGCGTCGCCTTCGAGGTGCCGACGCAGCTCGCGCCGCCCGGCCCAAACAGCGCACCGTCGGTCGCCATCGATCCCAACAGCGACCGCGCAGTGGTGGCGTGGCAGACCCTGGTCGGCGCCATGCCGGCGGTCGCCTACGCGGTGCGCGACAGGACGTAGCGGCGGCGGCGCCCCGCCACACGCCGGCGACCACCACCCAAAGAGCGCCCTTTTGCCCGGATTTGCAGGCATCTTCCGAATGGGCAGTCTTGTGGGCTTTGCCTCGCAATGGCGCGGTTGCGCCGGGGTGGCCCGCTGCACGATCTCGGGCGCCCAGGAGGTTCGCGTGACCACCGCCAACCAGTACTCGGCGAGCTTCGCCGGCAACCCCGGCTACACGCCGTCGAACGCCAGCACACCCGCGGTCGTCCTGTTCTGACGGCTGTTCGGCTGCTCACTGTGCGCGCCCGCGGGCAAGGGCGCGCACCGTGAGCAGCCCGAACGCGAGCCCGCCGAGCTGGCCGCAGTAGACGAGCGCGAACGGGCCACCGGCCGGCTCGGTCACGTGCGCCGCGCCGAGCGCGAGCTCGAGCGCCAGCCACACCCCGAGCAGCGCCCACGCCGGCAGCTCGCGGTTGCGCAGCAACGGCACGACCGCGGTCAGCACGCCGGAGCGCGGGTACAGCAGGATGTAGCCGCCGAGCACCGCCGCGACCGCGCCGCCGGCGCCGAGCGCCGGTGTCGTCGCCCCCGGATCCACGGCGACCGTCAGGCCGAGCGCCGCGAGGCCGCCGAGGATGTAGAGCGCGAGGAAGCGTGGGCGCCCGAGCGTGTCCTCGAGTGTCGCGCCGAAGACCGCGAGGAAGGCCATCGTGATCGCGATCGCGAGCACGTTGCGGTGCAGGAACATCGCGGTGAACGCGGTCTGCCAGGTCGCCGGCTGCGGCGCGACGCTGCCGGTCACGCCCGGCTGGCCGCTGCAGAGCACGGCCTGTGAGAAGCCGGCCGCGCCGAGCGCGCAGTGGCTGCCGAGGTGCGCGAACTCGTACGGGATCGCGCCGTAGGCGACGATCGTCTGGCTCGTCGGCCCGTCGATGATCGAGCCGCCGTGGCGAACCGCCAGCAGGTAGGCGATCACGTTGGCCGCGACCAGCGCGATCGTGACGAGCGGCCGGCGCGCGACTCTGACGCTGTCGCGCAGCGGGATCAAGCGTCAGCGGTGTTCGCCGGGTGCTGCCGCGAGCGGTCCGACCCCGGGCCGCGGTTGCGGCACGTGCTGGTCCGCGTGGTAGGAGGAGCGCACCAGCGGCCCGGCGGCGACGTGTTCGAAGCCCAGCTCGTAGGCGGCGGCTTCGAGCGCCGCGAACTCGTCGGGGTGCCAGTAGCGGACGATCGGCAGATGCTGCTCGCTGGGGCGCAGGTACTGGCCGATCGTCAGCACCTGCACGTGGTGCTGGCGCAGCACGCCGAAGGTCTCGACCATCTCCTCGTGGGTCTCGCCGAGCCCGACCATCAGCCCCGACTTGGTCGTCACCTGCTCGCCGCCCAGCTCCTTCGCGTTGCGCAGCACCCGCGCCGAGCGCAGGAACTGCGAGCCGCGCCGTGCCACGGGGTAGAGCCGCGGGACGACCTCCACGTTGTGGTTGAAGACGTCGGGCCGCGCCGCGATCACGCGGGCGAGCGGCATCTCCTGGCCCTGGAAGTCCGGTGTCAGCACCTCGATCTGGCAGTCCGGCGCCTGGCGGCGGATCTCGCGGATCACGCCGACGAACGCCGAGCAGCCGAGGTCCGGCAGGTCGTCGCGGTCGACCGAGGTGATCACCGCGTGGCGCAGGCCCATCCGCGCGACCGAGCGCGCCACGCGCGCCGGTTCGAGCGGATCGTTCCAGGTCGGCCTGCCGGTCTTGACGTTGCAGAAGCCGCAGCGGCGCGTGCAGGTGTCGCCGAGGATCATGAAGGTCGCGGTGCCGCGCTCCCAGCACTCGCCGACGTTCGGGCAGGCGGCCTCCTGGCAGACGGTGTGCAGCTTGGCGTCGGCGATCAGCGCGGTCAGTTCGCGGTAGCGCGGCCCTCCTGGCGCCGGCACCTTGAACCACGGCGGCTTGCGCTCGCGCAGCGAGATCGTGTCGCTGCCGAGCACCGTGCGGACGTCCATGCCGCCGGGTTTCGAACGTGAGCGCGTGGTGCTCGTGGCCATCGTCCCAGCCTACCCGGCGACCGCCGTCGCGAGCGCGCCGTCGAGCTGCTCCGGCGCGACCTCGCACGCCCTGCGCTCGAACGCGCGCGCGAACTCCGCGGCCATCAGCTCGCGAAAGTCGGCGAGGTTGTGGGCGCGGCCGCTCTGCTGCGCGATCGAGGTGATCCGCACGCCCTGCAGCCCGCAGGGGACGATCCATTCGAACGGCTCGAGGTCGTTCTCCGCGTTGACGGCGAAGCCGTGGGTCGTCACGCGGCGCGAGACGTGCACGCCGATCGAGGCGATCTTCGCGCCGGCGCTCCACACGCCGGTCGGTCGCTCGCCCCCGCCCTGCGCCTCGATTCCCTCTCGTGCGAGCGCGGCGATGATCGCCGACTCCATCGTCCGCAGGTAGCCGATGATGTCGCCGATCCGCATGATCGGATAGCCGACGAGCTGTCCGGGCCCGTGGTAGGTGACCCTGCCGCCGCGGTCGACGTCGACCACCTCGATCCCGTGGGCGGCGTAGAACGCCTCGCCGAGCGGCAGCTCCTCCGGCGTCGAGCGTCGCCCGCGGGTGTACACCGCGGGATGCTCGAGCAGCAGCAGCGTGTCGGGAATCTCGTCGGCCTGGCGCGCTTCGCGCAGGCGAAGCTGCAGCGCGAGCGCCTCGTCGAACGCGACCAGCCCGAGGTTGCAGACCCAGAGGTCTTCCATCGGTTTTCAGGATGACAGAGAGCGCCGGCGCGCCGACGCCGCGCGGCTCTAGGATCCACCGATGAGCGACTACACGATCACCAACCTGGACGAGGTCGCGGACAGCGCGGCCGGCCGCGGACTCGAGTTCGGCTCCGCGCGCTTCCCGCGCGAGGCGGTCGGCGCGGAGCGCACCGGCTTCGCCCACGTCACCCTGCTCCCCGGCCGCCACCAGCCGTTCGGCCACCGTCACAAGGAGGCGGAGGAGATCTACTTCGTGATCGCCGGCTCGGGTGCGATCAAGCTCGACGACGTCGTCCACGAGCTGCGCGCGCACGACATCGTGCGTCTCGCGCCGAGTGTGACGCGCTCGCTGCGCGGCGGCCCCGACGGCATGGAGGTGATCGTCTTCGGGGCCCGCCACGGCGGTGACGGGGAGCTGGTCGACGGGTTCTGGGACGAGTGACCCGACTGCCCCGGCTGGCGGTCAGTCGCGGCGTTCCAACGTGCCCGCGAGCTCACGCATGAGGTCGGGGGCGCGCGGCCGCAGGTGGTCGATCCAGTCCCTTCAGCCGCTCGGCACGGCCGACCAGCGGGCGACGAACTCGTCTGCCTCCTGGCCGGCGAGGTCGGTGCGCAGGCGCCGCGCGAGGCGCGAGGCCTCGCGCGGGGTGCAGTCCCAGAACAGGATCACCTCGCCGGAGGAGACGTCGACGATCTCGACGACGTCGAGGCGCTCGGGCGAGGCGAGCAGCGCCGGCGTGGCGCCGCCGCGGCGGACCAGCAGCCGGTAGGCGAGCCCCGCCCTCATCCGCGCGCCCCCGCGAGCAGCGCGCCGGCCTGCTCGAGCGTGCTCTCCCCGACGAGCACCCGGTCGCCTACGCGCACCGCCGGCACATCGAAGACGCCGAGCGCCAGCGCCTGCGCGCTGGCGCGCGCCAGCTCGTCCGCGACGGCGCTGCGCCGCGTCGCCCGTAGCAGCGCCGTCGGGTGGATCTCGCAGGCCGCCGCGGCGATCAGCACGTTGTCGGGTTCGCTGAGCGCCTTGCCGCCGGCGTAGGCCTGCCGGAACGCGGCCAGCGCGAACGCCACGGTCTTGCCGAGCGCCTTGGCGTAGGTCGCGGTGAGCATCGCGAAGCCGCTGTCGAAGGGAAACGGGTCCGGCCAGCGCAGCGGCAGCAGCTCGAGCGCCTCGGCGCGCCGCTCGATGTTCTCGCGCATGATCTCCGCCTCGCGCTCGCAGCGGTACGCCTCAAAGCTCTCGGCGTGCGGCAGCATCGTCGTCAGGATCGGCTGCCACTCGCAGGGGGCGGGCAGCACGCTGAGCGCGCGCTCAGCCGCCAGGTAGGCCTCGGGGCTGCGCAGATCGAAGTAGAACGCCGCCTCAGGGCTCACGCGCGCTTACCCGTGGATCAGCCAGCCGTCGGCGTCGCGTGCGGCTTCGAGCACGGCCTCGGACAGTGTCGGGTGGCCGTGCACGATCCGGGCGACCTCCGCGTAGCCGCCCTCGAGTGCGCGCACGTTGACGAGCTCCTGGATCAGCTCGGTCGCCCGCGTGCCGACGATGTGCGCGCCGAGCAGCTCGCCGTAGCGGCTCTCGCCGACGATCTTGACGATGCCGGCGCGGTCGCCGTAGATCGTGCCGGCGCCGACCGCGCCGTAGGGCACCTTGCCGACCACCACGTCGTGCCCGGCCTCGCGCGCCTGCGCCTCGGTCAGCCCGAAGCTCGCGACGTTCGGGCTGCAGAAGGTGGCGCGGGGGATGTCGACGTGGACGAGCGGATGGGTGGCGAGGCCGGCGGCGTCCTCGACCGCGATGATGCCCTCGTCGGAGGCCTTGTGCGCGAGCGCCGGGCCTGAAACCAGGTCGCCGATCGCGTAGACCCCTTCGCGCGAGGTTCGCTGCGCGCCGTCCACCTCGATCAGCCCGCGCTCGCTGAGCGCGACAGCGGCGGCATCGAGCCCGAGGCCGGCGACGTCGGGGCCGCGGCCGACCGCGAGGACCAGCCAGTCGGCCTCGACCTGCTCGCCGCCGGCGCTGAAGCTGACGGCGCCCTTGGAGCTGGAGACGTTCTCGATCGCCGTGCTCACGTGGACGGCGACGCCCTGGCGCGCGAGCCCGCGCGCGACGATCTTCGAGATGTCCTCGTCCTCGGTTGGCAGCACCCGGTCGAGAACCTCGAAGAGATGTGTCTCGGCGCCCAGCCGAGCATAGGCCGAGGCGATCTCGGCCCCCGACGCGCCGGCGCCGACGACCGCCAGGCGGCGCGGGAGCTCGCTGAACGCCCACGCCTCCTCGGTCCCGACGACGCGCCCGCCGAATTCGATTCCCGGCAGCGCTCGGGGCACCGAGCCGGTCGCGAGGACGATCGTCTTCGCGCTCAGTTCGTCCTCGCCGACACGCACCGTCCCCGCCGCGGTCAGCGACGCCTCACCGGCGATCAGCTCGATCCTGTTCTTCTTGAAGAGCCCCGCGACGCCGCCGGTCAGCGTCGAGACGACCTTCTCGCGACGCGCCATCACCGCGCCGAAGTCGACGGCCGGCTCGGCGACGACGATCCCGAAGTCGCCGGCCTCGCGAACCTCGCTGAGGATGTCTGCGGCGCGCAGCACCGCCTTCGCAGGGATGCACGCCACGTTCAGGCAGCGGCCACCGACCGCGCCGCGTTCGACCACGGCGGTCGCCATGCCGAGCTGGGCTGCCCTGATCGCCGCCACGTAACCACCCGGGCCGGCGCCGATCACGACGCAGTCAAACGTGCGTGCGGCCATCGACGCAGGAATCTATACGACGGGGCGATCCGGGATGCTTGGGCGATGGATCCCCAGGACGGCCTGCGCGTCGGTCACGGCGTCACGATCCCGCTCACGGAGGTGGAGCTGCGCGCGAGCCGCTCGTCCGGCCCGGGCGGCCAGCACGCCAACGTGACCGACTCGCGTGTCGAGGCCTCCTTCGACGTCGCCGCCTCGCAGGCGCTGAGCGAGGCGCAGCGTGGGCGCGTGCTCGCGGCGCTCGGTCCGCGGGTCAGCGCGGTCGCCCAGGATGCCCGCAGCCAGCTGCGAAACCGCGAGCTGGCGCTCGAGCGCCTGCGCGTCAAGCTCGAGGAGGCGCTGCGCGTGCGCCGCCCCCGCCGCCCCACCAGGCCGACCGCCGCCGCGCGCGAGCGCCGCCTCAGCGCCAAGCGTGTCGACGCCCAGCGCAAGCAGGCCCGCCGGCCCCCTCAGGACGAGGAGTGACGCGGAGCGGACAGCCGCCCCATCACACGCACGAGCTTCCAGAACAGCCAGCCGCCGGCGCCGATCACACCCACGCACAGCAGCACGCCCTCGATGTTCGACGCCTCGACCAGGAACAGCGTGAAGAACGTGACGGTGATCGCCAGCAGCGCCTCGAAGGCGAGCACGGCGAGGTAGCGCCGCGCCCACATGCCGCCCGCGAGCAGCGCCATCACGACGCTGAACGAGAGCACGCCGACGCCGGGGTGGTGGCTGCCGATCTTCGCGCCGGCGGCGTAGGCGACCGCGTTGGCGGCGCCGAGCAGCGCGGTCACCGCGACGGCGACCAGCAGCGCCCTCGGGCGCTCCCCGGGTGCGAGCGGGGCCAGCGCCGCGCGCGCCGCCTGGTTGCGCAGTTCCGAGCGGCTGGGCCGGCGGTCGTCGGCCCCGGCCGCCGCGCCCGCCCCGGCCGCGTCGGGCGGACCGGGCCTCGCCTCGCGGCTGGGCTGAGCGCCGGCCACGACCGGCGGGCGCCGCTTGCGCCGCTGCGGCCCGTCAACGCTTCTCTCCATCCGCGCAAGTGTGCCAGCATGGACCGCGATGGCCGGTCCTGGCGTGAGCGTCGATTCACTCGCCGACGCGTGGGAGGCCGCCCTCTCGGGCGGCGACTCCGGCGCGTTCATGGCGCTGTGCGCCCCCGACCTCCACTACGAGGACCCGCTCACGCGCAGCCCGCTGCACGGCGTGCCCGCGTTCGCCGCCCACGCCGAGCGCCTCTGGCGGGCGTTTCCCGACGTCAGCGTCGCACGCGCCGGCGAGCGCCTGACCGACGGTCGCTTCGTCGCGCTGCCGGTCCGCGCGGTCGGCCGCAACACCGGCGCCCTCGACGGCCTGCCGGCGAGTCACCGCGAGATCGAGCTGCACGCCGTGTTCTGGTGCGAGCTGGATCTCGGGCGCACCCGGCTGTGGCGTGTGCGCGCGGTCTACGACGCCTACGGCGCCGCCGTCGCGCTCGGCCTGATCCCGCGGCCCGGGAGCCTCCGCAACCGCGCCGTGCTCGCGCTGCAGGGGTACGGGATCCGCTTTTAGTCTTTATGGCGGCCCTATCGGGCCGGGAGGGTCAGCCGCAGGTTGGGCGTGATCCGCCGGACGTGCTCGTCGTCCACACCGGCGTCGGCGGCGTAGCGCGGCCAGTCGGCGACGACGCCGCGGATTTCGTCGACGATCCGCTGCGCCTGGCCGCGCTTGAGCAGCGCGACGCGGCCGACCTGGCGGAGGTCCTCGAGCGTGAAACCGTCGCGCTTGCCGGCCAGCGTCATCTGGTGGCTCGAGGTCCACTCGCCGGCCGGGTTGTAGGAGTAGGCGAGGTCGAACGCGGGTGAGAGCTCCCAGCGTCCGGAGCGGTCCATCAGGAAGGCGATGTTCTTGACGTGGTCGTCCTGGTTTCGCGCGACCACGTTGAACGCCATGCGGCGAAACTGCTGCTCGAGCGCGCCGGCTTCGAGGCCGAGCTCGCGGATCACGCCGAGGGCCTGCTCGTAGGAGTGCGCGCCGGCGGCCGTGAAGTCGTAGTGCGCGAGCGCGGCGAGCGACTGCATGTGGCGCTTGCGGCCCTGCGCGTCGCGGTCGAAGCGCCGCGTCATGAAGTGGCGGCGCCCACCTTCCTCGAGCAGGCGGCACTCGCTCATCGTGATCCTGGCGTCGCGCGCCATCTGCGCGTAGGCGAACTCGATCGCCCCGTAGCCCTGCGGATCGGCGAGCGTCTCGCGGTCTTTGTTGCCGGACACGCCGTCGAGCTTGAGCAGCCAGTGCTCGAAGTCGGGGCCGGCGTCGAGCTGACCGGAGCGCACCGCGCCGGTCTGCGGGTTCCAGGCGATCACGGCCTTCGCGCGCGCGCCGCCCGCCGAGGTGCCGACGCTGAGGATGTCGCGCATCGCCGCCTCGCGGTGGCCCGCCGCGAGCGAGGCGACGAGCTTGGCGCGGTTGCTCAGCACCTCCGAGGCGAGCTTGACCAGCGCGTCGACGCGAAGGTCGTGGTTGGTCGACGCCCGCGGCCCGCGGGCGGGCAGGAACTCGAGCGCACCCATGCCGCGCAGGCCGACGTAGCAGAGCCGCTCGACCGAGTCGAAGCTCTCCGGGCGGCGCCCCTGCGCGGCGAGCCAGGCGTCGATCAGCGCCCGTCCGTAGCGGTCGGGGAGCGAGTCCGCCAGCAGCCCCGGCAGGCCGTGGAAGCCGGCCGGGTTGAGCGCCGGGAAGCGGTAGGGGTCGGCGCGCAGCGGCATCGTCAGCGGCGCCACCTCGACCCCGCTGGCCAGGAACGCCGGGTCGTACTGGAACACGGCGGCCTGCCCGCCGTCCATCGATACCGCGCCGATCGTCGTGCCCCACAGGCGCACCTCGGCGAGGCTGCTCATGGCTCGTCGCCCCACCTCCAGGGCCGCTCGCCGGCCGGGCCCTCAGCGCGGCCGTGGGCGCCCGCCGCGCGCCGGCGCTGGCGACCGCGAAGCTTCAGCTCCGCCAGCGGGCTGGGGACCGGCGCCGGGATCAGGCGGTCGAGCGCGTCGAGCAGCCCCAGCTCGCGCAGCACGCGGATCAGGTTGGCGTCCATCACCGGCCCGCCCGCTTCGAGGCGCTGGATGACGTCGCGCGCGACTCCCGCCCGCTCGCTCAGCTCCTGCTGGGTCAGGTTGCGAGCGAGCCGCAGCGCGGCGAGCCGCTCGCCGATCTCGCCCAGGACCGCTTCGTCCGTCAGCTGGGAATCGATGTCCATAAGAGGGGTCCTTCCAGGCGTTACAGGCTCATCGGTGTATAAAGCATGGTATCACAGGCGTTACAGTCATGGGTATAGACCTCATCAATGCCTGCCACAACAGGCGCTAACCGATTATGAGACGGTAACGCCTGACAATGCAGGCACTACATACATGTGTATCGCAGCACCGCGCGGAGCGGGAGCGGGCGACGGCTCCGAAGTAATCTGTCCGGTTCGCCAATGCCCCGGCATTTCCTCACAGGCACAGAGCTCGACGGCGCCGAGCTGGGCGCGCTGATCGAGCGGGCGCTCGAGCTGAAGGCGGCGCCGCGCAGCTCGCGCGCGCTGCACGAGCGCTGCGTCGGGCTGGTCTTCGAGAAGCCCTCGACCCGCACGCGGGTCTCCTTCGAGGTGGGTGTCGTCGAGCTCGGCGGTCACCCGCTGATCCTGCGCCCCGACGAGCTGCAGCTCTCGCGCGGCGAGCCGCTGCGCGACACAGCGCTCGTGCTCTCGCGCCACCTCGACGCGGTCGGCGTGCGGACCGGGCCCCAGGCCGTGGTCGAGGAGTTGGCGGCGGAAGGTTCGATCCCGGTCTTCAACATGCTGACCGCGCTCCATCATCCGTGCCAGGCGCTCGCCGATCTGCTGACGCTGCGCGAGACCTTCGGCACGCTGAAGGACCTCCGCGTCGCCTACGTCGGCGACGGCAACAACGTGGCGCGCTCGCTGGCGCTGCTCGGTTCGCGCGCCGGGCTCGAGGTGGTGGTCGCCTCGCCCGAGGGCTACGAGCTCGAGCCGGGCACCGGTGCGACGCTCGTGCGCGAGCCCGCGGCGGCGGTGCACGGCGCGCACGCGGTCTACACCGACGTGTGGGTCTCGATGGGCGACGAGCAGACCGCCGCCGCCCGCCGTGCCGCGTTCGCGGACTACCGCGTCGATGACGCGCTGCTCGACCACGCGCGCCCGGAGGTGATCGCGCTGCACGACCTGCCGGCGCATGCCGGCGAGGAGATCACCGCCGAGGTGCTCTACGGCCGCCGCCAGCGGATCTGGGACCAGGCCGAGAACCGCCGCCACGCGCAGAAGGCGCTGCTCGAATGGC
>CAZABN010000017.1:0-29713 GCA_964483345.1 uncultured Solirubrobacteraceae bacterium | reverse complement strand
GCTCGAAGTAGAGCACCGGGTTGGGGTCGCGGATCGCCGCGCGCAGCAGCCAGTAGGCGTCGCCGGGTGTCGCCGGCGTCACGATCTTCAGCCCGATGATGTTGAGGAACCAGTTCTCCACCGATTGCGAGTGCTGGGCGCCGAAGCCGCCGCCGGCGCCGTTCGCGAGGCGCACCGTCATGCCGACGCTGACCTGGCCGTCGGTCATGTAGCGGTATTTCGGCAGCTCGTTCGCGAGCTGGTCGAAGCAGACCCCGGCGAAGTCGGCGAACATGATCTCGATCACCGGGTTCAGCCCGCGGATCGCCGCGCCGATCGCGCAGCCGACGATCGCCTGCTCGGAGATCGGCGTGTCGAGCACGCGCCTGGGCCCGAAGCGCTCCTGCAACCCCTCGGTCGCCTTGAACACTCCGCCCGCGGCCGCGACGTCCTCGCCGAACAGGATCACCCGCTCGTCGGCCTCGAGCTCGTCGGCGAGCGCCTGCGTAATCGCCTGGCGGTAGGTCAGCTCGGTCATGTGTAGATGTTCTCGAAGCGCGTTTCGGGCGCCGGGTCGGGCCAGGACTTCGCTCGTTCGAGCGCCCCGGCGACGTCCTCGGCGACCCTGCCCCGCCGCGCGGCCAGGTCGTCCTCCGCGACGCCCAGCTCGATCAGCGCTCGCTCGAGCAGCACGATCGGGTCGCGCGCGAGCCATGCGTCGAGCTCTCCTTCCGGGCGGTACTTCGCGGGGTCCGAGCGCGAATGCCCGACCTGGCGGTAGGTGAGCGACTCGATCAGCGTGGGACCCTCGCCGCTGCGCGCCCGCTCGACCGCCTCGCCGGCAATGGTGTGCACCGCGAAGAGGTCGTTGCCGTCGACGACGACGCCCGGCATCGCGTACGACGCGGCGCGGTCGGCCAGCCGTTCGATCGGGGTGGTCAGGCTCTGCGGCGAGTACTCGCCGTAGCGGTTGTTCTCGCAGACGAAGATCGTCGGCGTCTTCCACAGCGAGGCGAGGTTCAGCGCCTCGTGGAAGGCCCCGATGTTGGTGGTCCCGTCGCCGAAGAAGCAGACGCTGACCGCGTCGTCGCCGAGGTAGCGCGACGCGAACGAGAGCCCCACCGCGATCGGCAAATGGGCCCCGACGATCGCGAACGAGCCGTAGGCGCCGATCCGCACGTCGGTCAGGTGCATCGAGCCGCCCTTGCCGCCGCACAGGCCCTTCGCCTTGCCCATGATCTCGCCGAACACCTCGTCCGCCTGCGCGCCCATCGCCAGCACCGCGCCGTGCCCGCGGTAGGTGCAGGTCATCGTGTCGCCCTCGCGCAGCGCGGCGCAGACGCCGACGCAGCTCGCCTCCTGTCCCTGGCAGAGGTGCGTGGTCCCGCGCACGAGCCCCTGCGTGAACATCCGCTGGACCTCGTCCTCGACGCCGCGGATCAGCAGCATCCGCTCGAAGCAGCGCAGCCCGAGCTCGATCCTCGCCGCCGCCGGGGTGTCGGCGCTCACGCCGCTCACGCTCCCCTCAGCATCGCCACGTTCGCGCCGGCGCCGCCGCGCACGGCCTGCGCCGCGGCATCACGGGCGGCGCGCAGCAAAAACTGCCGTTCGGCGCGGAAGCGCTGCGACGGCGCGGCGACGCTCAGCGCCGCGAGCACGGCGCCGCCCTCGATGATCGGCACCGAGAGGCACGCCAGCCCGTCGGCGAACTCCTCGTTGTCGGTCGCGTACCGCGCGGCCACGATCCGCTCGAGCTCGGCGTTCAGCCGCGCCCGGCTCGTGATCGTCTTCGCAGTCAGCCGCGTCGGCGGATGGCGCGCGAGGTAGGCGTCCCGCTGCGCCGCCGGCGCGAGCGCCAGCAGCAGCTTTCCCGCCGCCCGGGCGTGGGCATGGGCGTAGGAGCCGATGTGGATGTCGGGGACGCGGACCGCGCGACTGCCCTCGACGCCGGCGAGGATCGTGATCTCGCCGCCCCGCCAGGCCGCGAGATGCGCGGTCTCCCCGGTCGCCGACGCGAGCTCCGCGAGCGCGCGCTGCCAGACGCTTGGGACGCCCTGCTCGCGCACGAACGAGCCGGAGAGCACACCGACGTTCGGCCCCATGTGGTAGCGCCTCGCCGCGTCCTTCTCGAGCAGCCCCTCCTGCGCCAGCGTGCTCAGCACGTGGTGCACGGTCGGCAGCGGCACGTCGAACTCGCGGGCCACCTCGGTCGCGCTGGCGCCCTCGTGCTCGGCGATCCACAGCAGCCAGCGAGCCGCCCGCGCGACCGATCGCACGGAGGTTCTGGCGGGCGCCGTGGCGGACAGGGCGGCGGGCATCGCGGCGAGTATAGACCTCCGAATGGTGAAAGTGGTTTCAGCTGGTGAAATCCGCTGCTACGCGGCGAGCGCCGCCGCCAGCTCGCCCAGCACCGCCACCATCGAGGTGTCCTCGTGCGCGAGGTGCTGCAGCATCGCGCGCTCCACGCCGACCGCCTCGTACTCGCGCAGCTTCTGCGCGACCTGCTCGACGGTTCCGGCCAGCTCCGGCCTGTGGTCGAGCTTCGAGGCCTCGTCCCACGCCCGCAGGCGGTCGCGCACCTCGCCCTTGTCGCGCCCGACCACGCAGGTGGTCATCATCGAGAAGCGAAGCGGTTCGCGCCCCGCGGCGAGTGCAGCCTCGCGCACGATCTGACAGCGCTCACGTGCCTGCCCGACCGTCGGAACGACGGTGTTGTACTCGTCCGCCCAGCGGATCGCCGCGCGGACGCTGCGAGGCTTGGCGGCGCCGCCGACGATGATCGGCGGTCGCGGCTGCTGGACCGGCTTCGGCCAGACGTCGCCAGCGCTCGTCCACTGCCGGTTGATCTCCTCCAGCTGGCGCTCGAACTCCGTCATCCGCTCGCCGACCGTTCCGAACGGGAAGCCGTACGCGGTGTGGTCCGGCTCGAACCAGCCGGCGCCGATCCCGAGCTCGACGCGTCCGCCGGAGATCTGATCGACGGTGACGACGGATTTCGCGAGCACCGAGGCCGGCCGAAACGTCGTCGGCGAGACGAGCGAGCCGAGGCGGATCCGCTGCGTGCGGGCGGCGAGCGCGGCGAGCGTCGCCCAGCAGTCGAGCGAGCCGGCCGGATCGCCGCGGTGGATCGAGCGGTAGTGGTCCGAGCGGAACAGCCCGTCCAGGCCGGCCTCCTCGGTCGCGAGCGCGAGCGCCAGCCACTGCTCCCAGCTGACGCCCTCCTGCCCCTCGATCATCAGTCCGATTCGCATCGCGCTCCTAGCTCTCCCGCAACGGCCGCAGCGCCGGGTAGAGCTGCCGGTAGCGCGCGTAGCCGCGCTCGTAGGCCGCGGTCCAAAGCGGGTCAGGCTCGATGCGGTCGCGCACGCGCACGCAGCGCCCGACGGCCTCCGCGACGTCGGCGAACACGCCGGAGCGCACACCGGCGAGCAGCGCGGCGCCGAACGCCGAGCCCTCCTGCGACTCGGTGCGCTCGAGCGGTATGCCGAGCACCGAGGCGACGATCCGCGACCACAGCGAGCTGGCGCTGCCGCCGCCGCTGAGCCGCCCGGCCCGCGCGTCGACGCCGAGGTCGCGCAGCAGCTCGAGCGAGTCGCGCAGCCCGTAGGCGACGCCCTCGAGCGTCGCGCGCGCGAGCGCGCCGCGGTCGTGGCGGAGCGTCAGCCCTGTGAACGCGCCGCGCGCGTCGGGGTCGGCGTGGGGGGTCCGCTCGCCGGCCAGATACGGTGCGAACTGCAGGCCCTCGACGCCCGGCGCCCAGCGCTCCGCCTCCTCGTCGAGCGTGCCGTAGCCGGCGCCGAGCACGCCGCGCAGCCAGGCGAAGGAGCCGGCGGCGCTGAGCATCACGCCCATCGCGTGCCAGGTTCCCGGGGCCGCGTGGCAGAAGACGTGCACGCGGGCCTGGGCGTCGGGCGCGTACGCGGGCAGCACGGCGAACACCACCCCGGAGGTGCCGAGCACGACCGAGACGAGTCCGGGCGAGACGATCCCGACGCCGAGCGCCGCGGCGGCCTGGTCGCCGGCGCCCGCGATATCGGTCGACTCGTAAACCGTCGGCAGCCACTCGAGCGGTATCTCCAGCGCCTCGCAGACCTCCGCCGACCAGCGGCGACCGGCCACGTCGAACAGCAGCGTCCCGGACGCGTCGGCGACATCGATCGCGCGCTCGCCGGTCAGGCGGTAGCGCACGTAGTCCTTCGGCAGCAGGATGTGGCGGATCCGCGCGTGGAGGTCGGGCTCGTGTTCGCGCAGCCACAGCAGCTTGGGCGCGGTGAAGCCGGTCAGGGCGCGGTTCCCGGTCAGCGCGATCAGCCGCTCGAGGCCGACGCGCTCCTCGATCTCGGTGCACTGCGCCGCCGTTCGCTGGTCGTTCCAGAGAATCGCGGGCCGCAGCACTTCGCCGTCGGCGCCGAGCACGACGAGGCCGTGCATCTGCCCCGAGAAGCCGATCTCGCCGTCGGGCAGCGCCGCCAGGCAGGCCTGCGTCGCCCGCCACCAGGCCTCCGGGTCCTGCTCGGCCCAGCCCGGCTGTGGCGTCGAGAGCGGGTACTCCTCGGTGGCGCTCGCGAGCAGCTCGCCGTCAGGCGAGATCGCGATCCCCTTGACGGCGGTCGTCCCGACGTCCAGCCCGATGAGCGTCACGCAACGGGTGCCGCGACCGCCATCGGCGCGGCCTCCACCCCGATCCGCGCTCCCGACTCGACGTCGAACAGCAGGATCGACTCCTCCCGCACACGCAGGTGGATCGTGTCGCCGCTGCGCGGCGCGCCGCGGGGCTCGACCCGCGCGATCACGTCGTTGACCGCGGTGACCGACTTGCTCACGTGGGCCGCCAGCTGGGCGTACACGTACGCCTCGGCGCCCATCTCCTCGACCAGGTTGACGACCGCCGGGATCCCGCGCCCTTCGGCCACCAGCTCGATCGCCTCGGGGCGCAGGCCGACGGTGACGGGGGTGCCGATCGCGCCGCCGTGCTGGCGCAGCGCGTCGGGGATCGGGATCACGGTTTCGCCGAGCATCACTCCGCCCGCGTCGATCCGTCCCTCGATCAGGTTCATCGCCGGCGAGCCGATGAAGCCGGCGACGAAGGCGTTGACGGGCGACTCGTAGAGCACCCGCGGCGTGTCGCACTGCTGCAGCACGCCGTCCTTCATCACCGCGACGCGGTCGCCCATCGTCATCGCCTCGACCTGGTCGTGGGTGACATAGACGGTCGTCACGCCGAGCCGGCGCTGGAGCGCCGCGATCTCACTGCGGGTGGCGACGCGCAGCTTGGCGTCGAGGTTGGACAGCGGCTCGTCCATCAGGAACACGCGGGGCTGGCGCACGATCGCGCGGCCCATCGCGACGCGCTGGCGCTGGCCGCCGGAGAGCTGGCCCGGCTTGCGCTTGAGGTACTCCTCGAGGTCGAGGATCTTGGCGGCCTCCAGCACGCGCGCCTGGATCTCGGCCCTGGGAAGCCGCGCGATCTTCAGCGCGAAGCCCATGTTCTCGGCCACGTTCATGTGCGGGTAGAGCGCGTAGTTCTGGAACACCATCGCGATGTCGCGAGCGCGTGGCGGCAGGTTCACGACGTCCTTGTCATCGATCAGGATCGTGCCCTCGTCGACGTCTTCGAGACCGGCGAGCATGCGCAGGCTGGTGGTCTTGCCACAACCCGAGGGCCCGACGAGCACGAGGAACTCGGCATCCTTGATCTCGAGGTCGAGCCGGTCGACAGCTTTGCGCTTCGACTTCGGATAGATCCGAGTCGCGCCCTGGAACGTCACTGTGGCCATCTGGGTCCTTTCTGGCTGACGCAGGCGGCCGCGTTGTGTGCGCCCCCCTGCAGGAACAGTTTGCTGGTTGCGGCGTCGTGCCGTTGCTCGCCTGCGCGGCGGGCGCAATCGTAGTGCGGCGCCAGACGGTGGTGTGTAAGTTCTCGCCCGTGGAGTTTCTCGTGGAGATCGAGATCAGGCTGCCGCCGGATCTGGCCGACGAGCGCCGTCGCGCCCTGCTGGAGGCGGAGTTCGCCCGCGGCAGCGCCCTGGCGGGCGCCGGCGTCCTGCGGGCGATCTGGCGCGTTCCCGGCCGCCTTGCGAACCGCGGCATCTGGGCTGCGGCGGATGCCACCGCGCTGCACGACGCGCTCACCAGCCTTCCGCTGTGGCCCTACATGGAGGTGTTGGTGACGCCGCTCGCGAGGCATCCGCTCGCCGAGTCCTGCCTGGGCATCGCCGCCGGGAGCGCCGGCGCAAGCGACGCCTGAGCCGGCGGCGCGCGGGCGGGCTGCCCGCGGGCGCCGGCTAGCTGGCTGTCGCGACCGAGCCATCGGAGCGCAGCAGCCTTTCGCTTGACGCGGGGCGCTCGACGACCGGGGCGATCGTCGCGTAGTCGTCCACCAGGCTGACGCCGAGTCCCGGACCCTCGGGCACCTCGCAGTACCCGCCCTTGCGAACGACGTTCGTCGTGAACGCGGCGGACGCGCTGCCGGCGTCTTCGTCGCTGGGCAGGAACTCCATCGTCACCAGGTTCGGGATCGTCGTGCACAGGTGCAGCGTCGGCGCGGTGAGCGCCGGGCCGAGGAAGTTGTGTGGCGCGACGCCGCAATGGTGCGCCTCGGCGATCGCCGCGATCTTGCGGCAGCCCGACAGGCCGCCGGCGAGGCCGACGTCGGGTCGCACGAGGATCGCCACGTTGCGCGAGAGCAGCTCCTCGAACTCCCAGATCGAGCTGAGCCGCTCGCCCATCGCGATCGGCGCGTCGATTCGCTTGGCGATCTCGGCCTGCGTCTCGATCGAGTCCATCTGGATCGGGTCCTCGATGAAGAGCGGGTGAAACTGGGCGAGCGCGTTGCAGACGACGATCGCCTTGGTCGGGTCGAGCTTGCGGTGCAGTTCGAAGATCAGGTCGATCTCGTCGCCGCCGGCCTCGCGCGCGGCGGCGGCCATCGCGCAGGCCGAGCCGACGAGCTTGCCGATCGGCAGATCCTCGTAGCCGTGCACGAGCGGGTCGAACTTGACGGCGGTGAAGCCCTCCTCGGCCGCCCAGTTGACCGATGAGCTGATCTCGTCCGGTGTGCCGCCGCCGACCAGCACATGCAGGCGGACACGGTCGCGGGTGCGCCCGCCGAGCAGCTCCCAGACCGGCAGCCCGAACGCCTTGCCCTTGATGTCCCACAGCGCCAGGTCGATCGCGGAAACCGCGGCGGAGAGCAGGTTGCTGCGGAACGGTCGCACGCGATATGCGAGATGCCAGATGTGTTCGATGCGGAACGGATCGACGCCGATCAGCAGCGGTGTCAGCTCGCCGAGGACGCCCGCGACGCCCTTCGGGTAGCCCCAGCCGGCGGACTGCCCGAGGCCGCTGATCCCCTCGTCGGTCGTCAACCGTACGAGCGTGTGCTGGCCGGTCAGCTCGTTGCCGACGCCGATCACCTCGACCGATGTGATCTTCATCTGCCCTCCGATCTCCTCACCGCCCACAGACGGTAGCGGGCCGGGCGAACCGATGCGCCAGCGTGTCGCGCTCGCGGCTACCACGTCGCGGCCGCGCGACGTGGACGGTGCGCGGCGCGCGGGCGCCCGCAGGTCAGCGGCCCGCGAGGCCGGCGGCGCGCGGCGGCGCGCCACGCCGGGCGCGAGCGCAAGATGCCTTGCATCTCCGGTTCCAACGCCATGTTTTTCGCGTGCGACAACGGCTTCTCCTCGCCTCCACCGTGGGCCTCTGGAAGCACCCGGCACGCCGATTCGAGGCCAATTCGCGCGCCCTGGGGGCGCATGATCGGTCTCTCCCGGGGCCGACGGTTCCCGCTTGACAGCCGCACCGGGGTTGGTGTAGCTTCGCCGGACGCTTCACGTTGAAACATTACAACAGGCGGCGATCGCTGAAGCTGAAGCAGGCGGAAGCGGTCGTTGACGGAGCAAAGCAGGACCGCAGTTTGTCCATCACAGACGCTGAGCGCGTGAGGTCACGGCCAGCGGCCCGACTTTGTTGGGAGAGGAGATCCGAATGACAGTGCATGAGCCTCGTATCGAGGCCAAGAAGAGCCGTTCCCGGCTCGGCAGGAAGCTCGTAGCGATCGTCGGCGCTTCGGCGCTCGCCGCGGGCGTCGGCGGCCTCTATGCGACCGGCGCCAACGCGACGGTCAAGCACGCGGCCCTCAGCGGCAACCTGTCGATCACGTTCAACACGTTCGACTACACGACGCTGGACACGATTCTCCAGTCCTGGGAGGCGCTCAACCCCGGCGTCCACGTCACCGTCGCCGATGTGTCGAACAACCCGAGCACGTACGTCCCGCTGCTGCAGTCCGAGCAGTCGGCCGGCGATCAGCCCGACATCAACGAGGCCTATGACGTCCTCACGCCGACCTTCGAGGTCGACAACCTCGCTGCCGACCTGAAGACGGTTCTCACCTCCAGCGCCACCTATCCGGTGAGCTACTGGTATCCGTCGTTCGAGGCGTCCTACATCCCGCCGCCCGGCGCGACCGGTGGCGTGACAGTCGGCGATCCGTACGGCGTGCCGCTCGAGGCCGACGCCACGGTCATCCTCTACAACGAGAACGAGCTGAAGGCCGCTCACGTCCCGTTCCCGAAGGACGGCTGGACCTGGGCCCAGATGCTGGCGGACGCGAAGAAGCTCCGTGTCGGCAGTGGCGCGAGCCAGAAGCAGTACGGCATCTGCCTGCGCCCGGACTGGCAGGCTGAGTACAACCCGGTGCTGCACGCGTACGGTGTGACCGCGTTCACCGAGACCAAGGCCACGCTGGACACGCCGGCCGCGGTCAAGGCATGGAAGCTCATGCTCCAGCCGCTCGAGAACGGCGACGCCGTCCCCGAGTCCCAGATCGGCGCGAACGCTGCCGGCGACTGCGGTGGCGTCTTCGCCTCCGGTGAGGCCGCGATGGCCCTTGCCGTCCGCGGTGGTGCCGCCGGTTATGCCGCGAACATCGGCAACAAGTTCAAGTGGAACGTCGTCACGATGCCGACGATCCCGGTCGGCAAGAGCAAGGTCGACTACCCGGTGGGTGGCGGTAGCGTCAGCTTCACGCTCTCCCCGTCGGTCGTCAACGGTTCCGCCGGTGGCAACCACACCGCCGATCTGCCGAACGCCGAGTCGTTCATCCAGTACCTGTTCTCGGCGGCCGGCTCGAAGGTCGGCGAGGACACGTTCGGCATCATTCCGGCTGCGGCAGCGCTGAACGGCCCCACGGCCGAGTGGCGTCACCTCGCAGGCGGCCCGGGTCCGAACGAGTCGTTCCCGACCAACAACAACGCCTGGTCGATCGACGCCGCCAAGGCGATCATCGCCCCGCAGACGCCGGGTACCGTGTTCACACAGTCGAACACGGATGTCCCGAACTTTGTCCAGGCCGTGACCACTGGCGCGGAGAGCCTGTCGGCAGGGCTCAGCCAGCTGCAGTCACAGATGAACGCCGCGTATTCGGGCTAGCAGGACACGGTACGTTTCCTGCTGGTGATTGAGTGAGATGAATGGGAACGGTCGGCTCAGAGATGACCCGGCCGTTCCCTTCTCTCGCGCGGAGCAGATGAGATGAAGCTTGGAACGGTCGGCTCGAAGATGAGCCGGCCGTTCTTCATCTTTCCGCGAGGCTGTGATCATGTTTGACCGCTCAACCCGACCGCCAACGATCAGCGACACCCCGCCAACGATCAGCGACACCCATGTCTGAACCCGCCACCGCAAACCTCGGCCCCTCGGTCAATCCGCCGCGCCGGCGCAGCTCGCGTCGGGACGGCCGCGCCGCGACGCTGATGATGGCACCGAACCTGCTGATGTTCGCCATCTTCATCATCGTCCCGATCGTCGGCGGGCTGTATCTGAGCTTCACGACCTGGGATATCAACAACGGCGCGCCCAAGTGGGTCGGCCTCGCCAATTACACGAAGATGTTCAACGATCCGATCGTCGGCGTGGCGGTCGGCAACACCGTGAAGTTCATGCTCTTTGGCGTCATCCCGACGGTCCTGATCGGGCTCGGGCTTGCGCTGCTGATCAATGTTCGCTTCCGCTTCGTCGGCGCCGTGCGCTCGCTCTACCTGATTCCCGCGGCGATGTCGTTCGCCGCCTCGGCGATCGTGTGGCGCTATATCTTCCTCGACGGTCCCGGCTACGGGATCGTCAACTGGGTGCTCTCAAAGCTCGGGCTGGTCCCGCCCGACTGGCTTGTGAGCACCACGTATGCGCTGCCGGCGCTCGACATCATCGCGATCTGGCTGAGCCTGCCGGTCGCGACGATCATCTACCTCGCGGCCCTGCAGCGCATCCCGGCCTCGGTCATCGAGGCCGCGACGCTCGACGGCGCCGGCCCGATCCGCCGCGTGCGCTACATCATCTGGCCGATGGTGCGGCCGATGACGGTGCTGGTCGCGATCGTCGCGATCCTGTCCTTCACGAACGGGTCGTTCGACCTCGTGAACATCCTCACACCCACCGGCGGCACGAACTACTCCACGACCACGCTGATCTTCTACATCTACCAGCAGAGCTTCACCTACGGGCTCTGGGGCTACGGAGCGGCACTGTCGGTGCTGCAGATCGCGCTGATCGGCGGCGTGCTGGCGGTGCTTCGACTGTTCGCCGCACTGGGTAGGCGCGCGCCATGATCAGCAAGTCACAGGTGATGCACTCCACGCGCGTCCTGTTCGCGACGGTCGTCGGCCTCCTGATGGCCGCGCCGCTGTTCTACATGATCCTCAACTCGCTGATGACCACCTCGCAGACGGCCGACCTGACGCCCCAGATCATTCCCAACTCGGTGCACTTCAGCAACTACTCGGAAGCCGTTTCCGGTCTGACGCAGGTGATCTACGGACGGAGCTTCCTGAACTCGGTGATCTTCACCTTCTTCGTCGTGCTCTTCCAATGGATGCTCTGCATCAGTGGCGGCCTCGTGATCGCGAAGATGCGCTTCCGCTCGCGCACGGTCATCACGGTGATGCTGGGGGTCTCGCTGTTCATTCCGATCCTCACCACGCTCATCCCGACGTTCGTGGTCACGCTGAAGCTCGGCCTGATCAACTCCTACCCGGGAGTGATCCTCCCGATCGTCGCGCAGACCGGGTTCGGCACGCTGCTTTTCCGACAGTACATCGCGCAGATGCCGGAGGAGCTGTTCGACGCGGCGCGGGTCGACGGCGCGAACTGGTGGACGATGCTGCGCCGGCTGGTCGTGCCGCTCGCCAAGCCCGCGACCGGCGCCTACGTCGCGATTTCGGTCCTGACCGCCTGGAACATGTATCTGTGGCCGCTGGTTGCGGCATCCTCCCCCAACCTGGAGATGCTCACGCAGACGCTGGCGAGCCTCAACAACCTGACGTTCGGGACCACGCATCCGCAGAACATCGTCTACGCGGCGATCGTCATCGTCACGCTGCCGATGATCATCGTGTTCCTCTGCGTCCAGCCCTATTTCATCAGGGGCCTGACGGGGTCCGGCGTCGAGTGAGCGCGGTTGCCGCGGCTCCACCACGCTGCGAGGCGTAAGGCATGGCTGAGCTGAATCCCAACGGTTCGTCGCCCACCGGGTTTGCCGGCCTGCGCGCGGTCGTGACCGGCGGCGGCCAGGGCATCGGCGCGGCGATCGCCAGGGGGCTCGCGCGCCGCGGTGCGCACGTCGTCGTGAGCGGCCGGCGCGAGGCGACGCTGGAGGCCGTCAGCGCGGCGATCACCGCCGCCGGCGGCTCGGCCGATTACTGCGTCGGTGACGTCACCGATCCCGAGCACCTCGAGCAGCTGATGGCGCTCGCCGCCGGCTCGAGCGGCGTGATCGACATCCTCGTCAACAATGCCGGCATCTCGGGTCCGACGGCACCGCTGGCCGAGGTCACGCTCGCGGACTGGAACGAGACGCTGGCGGTCAACCTGACCGGGGTGTTCCTCGCCTGCAGGGCCGCGCTGCCCTATCTCGAACGCGCCGAGCACGGCAAGATCGTCAACATCGGCTCGGTCACCGGCAAGCAGCCCCTGCTCAATCGCACGCCCTACGCGGCGGCCAAGCTCGGTGTCGTCGGTCTCACGCGCACGCTCGCGCACGAGCTCGGGCCGAGTGGGATCAACGTCAACGTCATCTCACCCTGGCTCGTCGGCGGCGAGCGGCTCGAGAACGTGCTCGGCACGATGGCCAGGCAGCGCGGCCTGAGCGCCGATGACCTGCGCGCCGAGATGACGGCGGGCACCGCGTTCAAGCGCACCGTGTCCGAAGAGGACATCGTCGAGATGACGCTGTTCCTCTGCTCGACGGCGGCGGGCAACATCACCGGCCAGGACATCAACCTGTCGGCCGGCGCGGTGATGTACTGATGGGCGTCGCGCACCGCGAGCTCTGAGAGCGGGCTCGGCGTTGAGCGATCCCGCGATCGGGCTGGTCGGCTGCGGTGGCATGGGCCACCGCCATCTGCACGCCTACGGCGCGCTTGGCCGCGTCGGCGCGGACGGCTTCACGCTCGCCGCCGTGTGCGACCCGCGGCGCGAGGCGGCCGAGCATGCCGCCGACCTGGTGGCGGAGCTGCTCGGGTCGCGCCCGGCCGTCTTCGCGAGCGCCGATGAGCTGATCGCGAGCGGCGCGGTTGACGCCATCGACCTCGTCACCGAGCCGTCGATCCATCACCTGATCGCCGTTCCGGCGCTGGCCGCGGGGATCCACGTCCTCAGCGAAAAGCCGCTCGGCGTGACGGTGCGGGCATGCCGCGAGATGGTCGATGCGGCTGCGAGCTCGGGGGCGATCCTCGCGACCGCCGAGAACTACCGTCGCGACGGACCCAACCGCCTCGCCCGCGCGGTGCTCGACAGCGGCATGCTCGGCGCCATCCACCTGATGGTCGAGAGCAACATCGGCGGCGACAACGCCGTGCTGATCAGCCCCTGGCGCCACCTGCGCGAAAAGGGATCGATCGCGCTGGACATGGGCGTCCACTACACCGACATCTTCTCCTACCTGCTCGGCGATCTCGAACGGGCGTGCGGCGTCGCCTTCATCGCCGAGCCCGGGCGCGTGCTCGGCGCCGGGATGGTGGCCGGGGGGGAGATCGAGGAGCTCGAGCCGGGAGTGATGCGCGCGACCGGCGACGATTCGCTCGTCGGCATCTTCGAAACCGCCGCCGGCGCGCTGATCTCGCTCACCTACCTGCCCTCGGGACCGGGCCGCAAGTGGATCCAGCGCAGCCTGCACGGCCGCAACGGCTCGATGAGCGTGCCGTTCGACCGCACGGGTGGGCCCGTCGTCGTCGAGCTCGGCGAGCGCAGGCTGACCGGCGCCGAGCTTCGCGCGGAGCTCGGAGACTTCCGCCTCGAGGGCGTGACGGCCGACCTCTTCGGACCGGAGGGGACCGAGTACGACCTGCCGTTCGCCGAGGTCGACGCGGCGACGATCGCGATCGAGCTCGACGACTTCATCGCCGCGATCGTGCAGCGGCGGCCACCGGAGGTCGACGGGCTCGGCGGCCTGCTGGCGGTCGCCGGCGTCTGGGCGCTCGCGGAGTCCCGCGGCGCCGGCGGCTTCGTGAAGATCGCCGACGTCGCCGATGGCACGATCTCTGCCGTGCAGGATCCGATCGACCGCGCGATCGGCCTGCTGACGGAAGCGAGCTGAAAGGCGTAATGGCCGACGAGCAATCCCCGTTTCTCACGCCGCCGATCAAGCAGTGCGCGATCGTCGTGCACGACCTCGACGAGGCGGTGCGCCGCTTCACCACGGAGCTTCGCATCGGTCCCTGGACCGCTTACCGCCTCGAGCCGGGCGTGCTGAAGGAGATGCGCTACGGCGGCAGGGAGGTCGAGTTCTCGCTGCGCCACGCGCTGGCCTGGCAGGGCGAGCTGCAGTTCGAGCTGGTCCAGCCGCTCGAGGGCCCGAGCATCTTCGCCGAGCACCTCGAAGCCCACGGCGAGGGCCTCCATCACGTCGGCCGCTACGTCTCCGATCATCCCGCCGCGGTGGCCGAGGCGCTCGCCGCCGGCTTCGTCGAGCTGCAGAGCGCGCGCGGCTTCGGCGCCGAGGGCGACGGGGCGTTCGCCTACTTCAAGCAGCCGGAACTGCCGCTGATCGTGGAGCTGATCTCGGCCCCCCGCGTCCGGATCGAGCCGGAGTTCGTCTACCCTCCAAGCGCTGGCTGAGCGCCGCCGCCGGCGGCCACCACAGAGGAGCGCGAACGATGAAGATCGAAACCGTTGAGGCGATCCCCGCGGGCAGCGCCTGCTACGTGCGGGTGACCGCCGACGACGGCAGCACCGGGGT
Organism: uncultured Solirubrobacteraceae bacterium; assembly: GCA_964483345.1. Classification (GTDB taxonomy): domain Bacteria; phylum Actinomycetota; class Thermoleophilia; order Solirubrobacterales; family Solirubrobacteraceae; genus Palsa-513. The sequence goes on along the minus strand of CAZABN010000017.1, from coordinate 15,498 downwards.
CGGGGAGTCGACCTTCTTCGGCTGGCCGACCGCCGTCGCCGAGATCGTCAAATCGTTCGGTGCCTACCTGCAGGGCCGCGATCCGCTGGACGTCGAGCATCACTGGCTCGCGCTCTACCGGGCGTTCAGTTTCCGCGGCATGGCGGTGACCGGTGCGATCAGCGCGATCGACCAGGCGCTGTGGGACCTCAAGGGCAAGCACTACGAGGCTCCCGTGTGGCAGCTCCTCGGCGGGCGCACGCGCCGCGCCGTGCGCGCGATGCGCGTGCTCGACACCGGCACACTCGAGCAGGTCGTCGAGGCTGCGCGCGCAGCCGCCTTCGACGACGGCTACACGGCGCTCAAGGTCATCCTCTTCCAACACGACCACCACGGCGGCCGTCAGGCGTCGCGCATCGCCGATCTGGTCGAACGCTTCGCCGCGATCCGCGAAACCGTCGGCTGGGAGATCGACCTCGGGGTCGAGCTCCACCGCAACATGAGCGCCGGCGACGCCGTGTTGCTGTGCGGCGAGCTCGCAGCGCTGCGGCCGCTGTTCGTGGAGGACCCGATCCCGCCCGACAGCGTGGCGGCGATGCGCGCTTTCGCGCAGAAGGTGAGCGTGCCGGTCGCGGCGGGCGAGCGCAACACCACGATCTGGGAGTTCGCCGAGTACCTCGAGCGTCCCGGCGTCAACTACATCCGCCCCGACGTCGGCGTCGCCGGCGGCATCACGCACGTCAGGAAGATCTGCGCGCTCGGCGAGTCCTTCCACGCCGGCATCATTCCCCACGCCGTGCCGTCCGGGCCGGTCGCCGTCGCCGCGCACGTCCAGCTCGGCATCTGCGTGCCCAACTGGGAGGTGCAGGAGCACGTGCCCCAGGACACGCCGAAATGGACCGACCTCGTCGACCAGGTGATCGAGGTGCGTGACGGCTACCTGATCGCGCCCGAGCGGCCTGGTCTGGGGATCGATCTCGACGACGCCGGCCTCGCCAAGCATCCGCCGGTGTCGGTCGACCTCGCGGACCCGCCGCTGCGCGAGGACGGCTCGGTGGCGATCCGGTGAGCGACGCCAGCGGCGCGCGGCGCCGGCAGGTCGGCCTCGCCTGCAACGAGGACACGCGCCGGCGAAACGTCGACGACGCCGACCTTGCCCGCCTCGCCCCGGCCGCCGACTTCTCCTTCCACGCGTTCTCGGTCGCCTCGGACCTCAGCGGTCCGGCGCCGCGCGACCCGGCCGCGGAGGCCGAGTTGACGGCCTTCGCGGCGGGCCTCGACGTCCTCGTCGTCTGCCACGGCGCCCCGTACGTGAGCGCCGACGTGCTGGCGGGGGCGTCGTCGCTGACGATGCTCGGCGAACTCGACGGCGACCGCTTCGGCTACCGCGTCGACGTCGCCGCCGCGCAGCGCCAGGGCGTGGTGGTCGTCGACACCACCCACGGCTCCTCCTGGCCCACCGCCGAATGGGCGCTCGGGCTCGCCCTGATCGGCCTGCGCAACGCGGGCGCCGACTTCCGGCGGATGATCGCCCACGAGCCGACGCTCCCGCACGCCGAACGCTCCGGTCCGGGCTATGACGGCGCGGAGTTGAGCGGCAAGCGTGTCGGCATGGTCGGATTCGGACATCTCGCCCGCGATCTCGTGTCGCTGCTGCGCCCGTTCGGTGTCGAGATCCGAGCCTGCGACCCGTTCGCGCCGCGCGAGCTGGCCGAGGCCTACGGTGTCGACTTCGGTCCGCTGGAGTCGGTGCTCGGCTGCGACGTCGTCTTCGTGCTCGTCCCCCTCACCCCCGCCACCGAGCGGCTGCTGGGGGCCGCCGAGCTGGAGCTGCTGCGACCGGGGGGCGTGCTGGTCAACGTTTCGCGCGGCGCGGTGATCGACAGCGCCGCGCTGCTCGCGCGCCTCGCGCGCGGCGACGTGATCGCCTGCCTCGACGTCTTCGACCCCGAACCGGTGCCGCTGGACTCGCCGATCCTCGATCTGACCAACGTCTTTCTCACCCCGCACATCGCCGGCTACACCGAGGAGAGCCGCCGGCGCTTCTTCACGCTGATGGTCGACGAGTGCCTGCGCCACTTCGCGGGCCTCGAGCCGTGGGCTCAGCTGACGCCGGAGAACGTCCGCCCGCACATCGCGCGCGGCTAGAGCAGCCGGGACAACCTGAGCACGGGCTCGCAGCGACGCGAGCGAGAAAGATCCGCGGCGCTGCCGGACATGTGGGGTGCATGCGGAGATCGCGTGCGTTGCGGGCGGCGGCCGCGGTGGGGCTCACCGCGGCTGTTGTTCTGGTCGCCTCCGCGGGAGCCGCGGACGCCGCGCCCCACAAGCCGGTCTGGCTGTGCCGCCCCGGCCTGCCCAAGAACCCGTGTGCAGGGAGCCTTGAGACCGGAATCTTCTCGCCGGGCGAAACGCTCGCGAGCACGTTCACGCCGCCGGCGAATCCTGATCCCCCAGTCGACTGCTTCTACATCTATCCGACGGTCAGTGCGGAGACGTCGCTGCTCTCCGATCTGAAGATCCAGTCCGCGGAGACCGACGTCGCGCGCTACCAGGCTGCGTATTACCAGAGCGTGTGCAAGATATACGCGCCGATGTACCACTCGGTGACGAACGTCGGCGCGCCGCAGCAGGAGGCGATGACCCCCGCCGTCCAGGCCGAGCAGTACGACGGCGTGCTCGACGCGTGGAAGTACTTTCTCAAGCACTACAGCCACGGCCGCCCGTTCGTGCTGATCGGACACTCGCAGGGCGCGTTTGTGCTGCGCAAGCTGATCGCCCAGCAGATCGACCCGAACCCGACGCTGCGCAAGCGCATGCTCTCGGCGATCCTGGCCGGCGGTGCCGTGGTCGTGAAGCAGGGGAGCCTCATCGGCGGCAGCTTCAAGCACATCCCGGGCTGCACGTCGACGAGCGAGCTCGGCTGCGTGGTCTCCTGGTCCTCGTTCCTCGGTACGCCGCCTGTCGGCGCCGACTGGGGTGACAACACCCACAGCCCAACCGATGGCGTGGGACCGGTGCCCGCCGGGGACGCGATCCTCTGCACGAATCCGGCCGCGCTGAGCGGCGGCTCGGGAGTCCTCGAGTCGGTCTTCCCGGTGTCGTTCCCGCCTGGCAACGGGGTCGACATCCCGCCCGCGGAGGTACCCGGGCAGGCCGGGTCGACGCCGTTCTTCGAGTACAACGACTCCTACACCGCGCAGTGCTCCCAGTCGAACGGCAACAACTTCCTCGACGTGACACCGATCAACGGGGCGCAGCCGCTGACCTCCACCGGAGTACTCGCGCCCCTGTGGGGACTGCACCCGCTCGACGCCAACATCGCCCTCGGCAACATGGTCAGCCTCGTCGCCAGCGAGACGACGGCGTACCTCGCGCAGGGCGGCTAGCGGCAGTAGACCCCCGATCGGCGGCGCAGCGGTACAGCCGCCGCGACGGCTCCCTCGCGGACTGGAAAGGTTCGTGTGCCTGCCGGACATGTATTCGGCATGCTGTCGCGATCAAAGCCCGCGTGATCACCCCAAACCGCCGCCTCCACGGCGATCGCCGCGGCCGGTTCGAGGCGCTCTACCTCGAGCACCACGCGGCGATCCACGCCTACGTCTACCGCCGGCTGCCGGGAGCGCCCGCCGAGGTTCAGGACGTCGTCGCGGAGGTCTTCGTCGTCGCCTGGCGGCGGCTGGACGAGATGCCTCGCGGCGCGGAGGCCCGGCTGTGGCTCTTCGGCCTGGCCCGCCACACGCTGTTCAATCACCGTCGCGGCCAGCGCCGGCGGCGGCGCCTGTTCGACCGCCTGAGCCGGGAGGCGTCGACGATGCCGCAGGCCACCGTGATCGGCGAGCCGGCCGACGCGTGGTTGGTGGCCGCGATCGAGCGGCTCCCGGACGCCTACCGCGAGGCGGTGCGGCTGGTCAGCTGGGAAGGTTGCAGCCACGCCGAGGCGGCCGTCGTGCTCGGCTGCTCGGTCAACGCTGTCGCCCTGCGCCTGCACAAGGCGAAGGCACGGCTGCGCGCGGACCCGCTCGTCACCGAGCACCTGTTCGCGGAGCGAGCGCAGGACACCCTCACCCTCAACACCGCGAGCAGCTGAGTTGGACCTCGACACCCGCATCCGCGATGCAGACCCCGCGAGGGCGCTCGTGGTCGTGGCGGTGGACGCGCGCGAAGCCCGCCGCGCCCACCGCCGGGTCCTCGCGCGCGGGCGCAGTGCGAGGCGCCGGCTGGTCGTCCCGGCCACCGCGGCGCTGGTGCTCGCCGCCGCCGCGGCGGCGATCGTCGGGCTGGCGGCGCGCGGCGAGACGGCAAGACCGGTCTCGGCCGCCGCGGTCGTGCTCGCGCGAGCCGGCCGCGCCGCGAGCGCCAGCGCGACCGTGAAGCTCGGGCGCGGCGAGTACTTCTACAACGAGATCAGGACCCTGGCGGGCGCGTACTACGCGCTCGGCAACGCCGATTCCACGCAGGGGACGTACGTCGTCCAGCCGGAGACGGTGCAGACGTGGGGGTCCGCCGAGGGGTCCGACCGCCAGGTCGTGACCAATGACGGCCCGGCGACGTTGCTCACGCACGGCGCTCGTGGCTGGGTCCTCGGCGGCGCCTCGGCGCTCGCGCCGCCGGCCAGCGCGCTGTACACCCGTTCCGCACCGTGGGGGCAGTGGGTCGAATACGACGCGCCCGGGGTGCTGCTCGCGGTCCCTGACGATCTCTCCCGGCTGCCGCGAAGCCCGGCGGCGCTGACGCAGCTGATCGACACCAACAACACGGGGCTGAACGAGGTCGTGACCGACCCGACGCTGCCCGCCTCGCCGGCCTACACCTTCAGCACCGCGGCGGCGATCCTCGCGGCGCCGGCGTTCGGCTCCTCCGCGGCGCTGCGCGTCGCGCTCTGCGAGGTGATGGCGAGCACGCCGGGGATCGAGCTGCTCGGGCCCGCGACCGACGCGGCGGGCGCGCATGGCATCGCGATCGCCGGCCCGCTCGGCGGCGACGGCTACAGCCCGTTCGGGGGCGACCGCGGGGTGCGCGAGGAGGTCATCATCGATCCCAGCGACGGGGCCGTGCTCCAACTCGCCCAGGTGATCGCGGACCCGAAGCTCGAGTCGGGTGACTTCAGGAAGGTGATCGGCGACTCGGCCGGCAAGGTCTTCGACTGGACCGACTATCTCGCGAGCGGGATCGTCAACTCCCCCTCCGCCACGCTGCCGGTGCAACCGGCGAGCACCCCGGCGGACTGAGCGCGGAGCGCGCTCGGATCCGGCCGGCTCGCCGTCGCTCAGGCGGCCGCCCGACCGTCGGTGAGCAGGCCGCGGAGGTTCTCGCCGAGGATCAGCCGCAGATCGGCCGCGGAGAGGAACGGGCAGTGGGAGCGCACGACCTCGAGCGTCTGGCGGAAGGTGGTGTAGCGGGTCGCGGCGGGAAAGTCCGAGCCCCAGCACAGCCGCGCCGGGCCGTAGGCGTCGTGGATGCGCTCCAGCGCGGCGAGCGCATCCGGCCAGGGATAGTCCCAGGGGCGGGCCGAAACGTAGTGCAGGCCCGAGAGCTTGAGCATGATGTTGGGGACCGCGGCGGAGGCCAGCACGTCGGCGAGGCCGGGCGAGTCGAGTCCCTCGGCGGCCCTGAAGACGCCGAGCGCGTGGCAGAGCACCGGCACGCTCGGATGTCGGGCGGCCAGCGCGCGCAGGTCGGCCTGCCAGACCGGCGGTCCGCCGAAGCTGACGATCAGGCATCGCTCCTCGGCGACGGCGAAGACCGCGGCGGCCTCGTCGCTGCGCAGCCAGCCGTCGTTGTGCTCCGCCGCGTAATGGGTGAAGCCGACCAGCTCGTGCTCGTCGTCGAGCGCCCGCAGGCGGTGCGCGGCGCCGGGGGCGTGGTAGGTGTCGTGCCAGGTGCAGTCGAGATCCGCCACGACATGCAGTCGCCGCGGGTGCGCCTCGCGCGCGCGAGAGACGTAGTCGATGTTGTTGGCGTTGTGGTCGATCGCCGCGCAGACGACGACGGCCTGCTCGACGCCGTGCTGGTCCATCTCGTAGAGCAGCAGCTCGACCGCGCCGCGGGTGTCCTCGTCGGGGACGGCCGGCAGATAGGGCCAGCGATGCCAGGCGTGGCAGTGGCAGTCGAGGATCGCGCCGGCGTCCTTCACAGGCTCGCTGGTGGCCATCGCGGCGCATCCTATTTCACCCGCCAGCGGCCCGGGTGAGGCGCCTTGCGGCGGCGACGCTGCTCGTCTACGGTTGTTTCGTGGCATTTGCGATGCGTTTCGCACGAAACCGATCTCGGTCTTGACGGCGGCACGGCACTTCGCGGCGGTGGACCTGGGGGCCGACAGCGGCCGCGTCGTGTGTGGCCGCCTGGACGCCCGCGGCTCCGTCTCGCTCGAGGTCGTTCACCGCTACGCCAACCGCCCGGTGCGCCTGCCGGACGGCCTGCACTGGAACCTGCTCGGCCTCTTCGCGGACACGCTCGAGGGGCTCGCGCGCGCGGCCGCGAAGGGGTCGCTGAGCGGCATCGGGATCGACTCCTGGGGCTGCGACTACGGCCTGCTCGACGGTTCCGCACGCCTGCTCGGCCTGCCCTTCCACTATCGCGACGAGCGCACGCACGGCATGATCGAACGCGTCCACGAGCGCGTCGGGCACGACGAGCTGTACTCCGTCACCGGCATCCAGACGATGCCGATCAACACGATCTTCCAGCTGATGGCGGAGTCGCAGTCGACCGCGGCGCGCGGCGCGCAGCGGATCGCGCTCGTGCCGGACCTGTTCGCGCTGTGGCTGACCGGCGTGCTCGCGAACGAGGTCACGGCGGCCTCGACGACCGGCCTGCTCGACGCCCGAAGCGGCGCCTGGGCGCGGGCGCTGATCGCCCGCCTCGGCCTGCCCGAGGCCCCGTTCGCGGGGGAGCTGGTGGAACCCGGGACGCTGCTCGGCCCCGTCCTGGAAGGCCACGCGGATGTCGCCGGCGCCGCCACGGGGGTGAGCGTGTGGACGGTGGCGGGCCACGACACCGCCGCCGCGTTCGTCGCGGCGCCGCTGCGCGGTCCCCACGACGCCGTGCTCTCCTCCGGCACCTGGTCGCTGCTCGGACTGGAGATGCCGCACCCGTTCCTTGGAGCGGACGCCTCCGCGCTCAACCTGACCAACGAGCGCGGCCTCGACGGCACGATCCGCCTGCTGCGCAACGTGATGGGGCTGTGGCTGTTGCAGGAGTGCCGCCGCGCCTGGGCCGGCGCCGGCACGGCGTGGGACTACGAACAGCTCAACGCGCTCGCCGCCGCGGCGCCGGCGGACGTCGCGCTGTTCGATCCCGACGACGACGGGCTGCTGGCGCCCGGCGACATGCCGGCCCGGATCGCGGCGCTCTGCCGCGCCGGCGGCCAGCAGGCGCCACAGACGCCGGGCGAGGTGGTCCGCTCGATCCTGCTGTCGCTCGCCTGCAAGTACCGCCTGGTGCTCGAGCGCCTGGAGGCGGTCACGCAGTCGCGGATCGAGCGCCTGCACGTCGTCGGCGGCGGCGCCCGCAATGAGCTGCTGTGCCAGCTGACCGCCGATCTGTGCGCGGTCGAGCTGCTGGCCGGCTCGCACGAGGCGACCGCGCTCGGCAACGTGCTGATCCAGGCGCGCGCCGCCGGTGAGCTGGGCGGCACGCTGGCGGAGCTGCGCGAGGTTGCGGCCGCGTCCGTGGAGACCATGTCCTACCAACCGGCGGAACAGTCGCGTGCGGCGGAGACCTACGGGCGCTTCCTCGCCGTGACCGGGCTCGACACCCCGAAATCCGAGCCGACGGCAGTCGGCCCATAAGAAAATCGAAAGGCAGAGCGATGACCGACTCAAGTCACGACTACGACCATCTGGCGAGCCGACTGCGCGAGGACGGCTGCGATGTCGAGGCGGTCGCGGCGTCGCTCGCCGCGCTCGTGATCGAGACGCCGTCCTGGGGCTTCGGCGACTCCGGCACCCGCTTCGGCGTGTTCCCGCAGGCCGGGCGCCCGCGCGACGTGTTCGAGCGCTTCGACGACGCCGCCGAGGTGCACCGGCTGACCGGCGCCGCCTCCGCGGTCGCGACGCACTTCCCCTGGGACGCGGTCGACGATCTGGGGGCGCTGCGCGACCACGCCGCCGAGCTCGGGCTGAGCTTCGGCGCCGTCAACCCCAACGTCTTCCAGGATCCCGACTACAAGCTCGGCTCGGTCGGCAATCCCGACCCGGCGATCCGCGCGAAGGCTGTCGAGGCGCTGATCGAATGCGTGGGGATCGCGACCGAGCTCGGCTCGACCGCGCAGTCGCTGTGGTTCGCCGACGGCACCAACTACCCCGGCCAGGACAACCTCGCCGAGCGCCACGAGCGTGTCGTCGAGTGCCTCAGCCAGCTGTATGCGGCGCTGCCGCCCGAGCAGGAGCTGCTCGTCGAGTACAAGTTCTTCGAGCCGGCCTTCTACTCCACCGACATCCCGGACTGGGGCACCGCGATGGCGATCTGCCGCCGGCTCGGCGATCGCGCGCGTGTGCTGGTCGACTTCGGCCATCACGCGCACGGCGTCAACGTCGAGCAGATCGTCGCGTTGATCGCCGCCGAAGGTCGTCTTGGCGGCTTCCACTTCAACGACCACAAGTACGCCGACGACGACCTGCTGGTCGGCTCGGTCAACCCGTTCGCGCTGTTCCTGGTGTTCAGCGAGCTGGTCTTGGGCGGGGGGGCGCTGCCGCGCCTGACGATCGACCAGTCACACAACGTCGAGGAGAAGGTGGAGGCGATGATCCTCAGCGTCGTCACCCTCCAGGAGGCCTACGCCCGGGCGCTGCTGATCGACCGCGAAGCGCTCGCGCAGGCGCAGGGGGACGGGGACGTGCTCGGCGGATACGAGCTGCTGCAGCGCGCCTTCCAGACCGATGTGCGCCCGCTGTGCGCGCGCGTGCGCGAGCAGCTGGGAGCCGCGGCCGACCCGGTCGCCGCCTTCCGCGCGTCCGGCTACGTCGCGCGGATGGCGGAGCGGCGGGGCGGCGTTCGCGTGTAGAGCGCCGGTTTGGCGATCGCGCGGCGGCGTGGCGGCGATCGAGTGGCGGGCGGGGCGGCGACCGCGCGGCGGCGTGGCGTCCGCCGCGCCCGCGCGCGGTTCAGCTGCCGAACTGGCTGGGGCCGGCGGGCGCCTGCGTCTGCCCGGCCGCCTCGGGGCGGATGACCCGAACCGTCGTGCCGGCGCGGCCGAGCGCCGCCGCCTGGTCGGCGCTGATGTCCGTGGCCAGCGCGATCGCGATCTGCGACAGCGGCGCGATCGCGATCAGCCCCCGCTCGGTGAGCTTCGAACCGTCGATCAGCAGCACCGACTCGCGGGCGTGGGCGATCATCGAGCGCTTGACGTCGGCCTCGAGCGAGTCGGCGTCGGTCAGCGTGTCGCCGTCGACGACGCCCTTGACGGAGAGGAACAGCCGGTCGGCGTAATGCTCGTTGACCGTGCGCGTCGCTCCCGCGCCGACGAACGAGCGGGTCAGCGTCCGCAGCGTGCCGCCCACGCCGATCAGCTCGATGTTCGGCCCGGCATCGCTGGCGAGCAGGGTCATGATCGGCAGGCTGTTCGTCAGCACGGTCGCGGCGACGCCGCTGGCGATGATCTCGCGCGCGACGAAGTAGGTGGTGGTCGAGGAGTCGAGGAAGACCGTGTCGTGCGGGTTGAGCAGCTCGACGGCGGCGCGCGCCAGCATCCGCTTGGGCGCGGTGGCGACGTTCAGGCGCCGGTCGAAGGAGTCCTCGTGCCCGGCCGCGTTCGGGAGCACGGCGCCGCCGTGGGTGCGGCGGGCGAGCCCGCGGCGCTCCAGCTCGCCGAGGTCGCGACGGGCCGTCATCGCCGAGACGCCGAAACGCGTCTCGACCTGCGAGACGGTGACCGCGCCGGTCGCCAGCAGCAGATCCGCGATCGAACGCCGGCGATCCTCCGGGATCGCCCCAAGCTCGGCCGCCTCCGGGATGGACTGGGGCGTGCCTTGCTCGATCGTCGGCTGGGTCATGAGGGCGGCTTTCGCGGAGCGCGGTTAGGGCGAGCTTGCGATCAGGTTAGCGGACGTTGAGAACCGATCTGCGCGCACAGTGTAGTCCGCCGCGGTCGAACAGTGTCGCCCGCCACCACGCGCGCGCTTTCGAGGCCCGCCGCTACTGGCCCTTTGGGCCCCAGCGACGTGTATTCGCAAAAGTTTGCGCCGTTCGGATATGATCGCCAGGCGTGTCTGCTCACTGCACTCCACCACAAATGAGCGGTCGAATTTTCCGGAGGACACCTTCCTGGGAGAGGTCTCGGCGCGGTATCGCGGTGGAGCTGTTCGTTGATGAGGAGATGGAGCTGTCGGGCGGTGGGGAGGTCCCGACAGCAGGTCTGTGCTGCAGTGACCGGCGTGCCGCAGGAAGCGGCGCCGCCGGGCACCGGAGGAGCACGGGCCGGGGCGTGGCGGGGGTCCCTGGATCTCGGCCTCGGCCGGTGTTCTGTCCTCATCCAGTCGGCTGTCGCCGGCGTGCGCGGATGCGCACGCGTCGCGACGCGCTGGCGTGCTCGTGGCGCGTTGGGGCGCCACCCTCGCGCCATGAGGTCGAGGTCGTCTCACCATGAGCACAGTGAGCGCGAACGGTCGCCGTCCCCACGTCAGGGTCCCCAACTCAGCATGTCGTTGCAGCCAACCGGTCGCCGAAGGCTCGCGGCGTCCGAGCGACCTGCGCTGAGTTCAGCCAGGGAATCGATCAATCCTTCGAAAGGATCAGATGTCATGACGTCTCGCTTGAGCAAGCGCACACTGATTTTGGCCGTAGCGGCCCTGTGCGTCGTCGGAGTCGTTGGCGGGGTGGCGTATGCGGCCTCGCTCAAGAAGGGCCTGAAGGTCTATGTCATCCCGAAGAACCTCGGGAACTCCTACTTCACGACTGCTGACAGCGTGAAGACGGGCGGCGCTCTGGCAGCGCTGAAGGCGCTTGGCGAAACCGGGACCGAGACCAGCGGCAGCGCCGCGACTCCGGCCTCGCAGCTCCCGGCCATCCAGGCCGCGATCGCCAAGGGTGCGAACATCCTGATCGTCTCGGCAACCGATCCGGCCGCGCTGTGTTCGACGCTGAAGGCGGCGGAGGCAAAGGGCGTCACGGTCGTGACCTACGACGCAGACACCAACTGCCGTTCGGTGTACGTCGAGAACGCCCCGGCGTCCGCGATCGGCGAGAGTGAGGTCGTCGACATGGCCAAGGAGATCGGCCCCGCCGGCGGCCAGATCGCGATCGTCTCGGCTGCGGCATCGGCCCCGAACCAGAACGTCTGGATCGGCTACATGAAGACCGAGCTGAAGAAGTATCCGAAGCTCGACCTCGTCTCGACCGTCTACGGCAACGACGACCCGACGACGGCGACCCAGGTCACCCAGGGTCTGCTGCAGAAGTATCCGCATCTGAAGGGCATCATCTCGCCGACCACGGTGGGCGTCCTGGCCGCTGCACAGGCGATCGACGCTGCGCACGACATCGGCAAGGTGCTGCTGACCGGTCTCGGCACGCCGCTCGAGATGAAGGCCTACATCGAGAACGGAACCTCACCGGACATCATCCTGTGGGATCCGGCGCGGACAGGCACGATCGCGGCGTACGCGGCGGTCAACCTGGCCTCGAAGACGATCACCGACGCCACGGGCCAGTCGTTCACGGCCGGCTCGTACGGCAAGGAGACGATCGGCCCGATGGGAACGATCGATCCGGGAGGAACGACCACGTTCACCAAGGCCAACGTCGGTCAGTTCAACTTCTAACCTCCAACCAGTAATCGGACCAGGGGTCGCCGGCATCGCGCCGGCGACCCGCCGGTCCCGACAGGCGGCCGCGTCCCTGCCGCGACAACGACCAGGACTGCGACCGCGTGCGAGAAGTGAGCGAGCAGGAACAACCAAACGACGGGGTGGGCGGCGAGGGACCGCCCGGGCGCGGAGCTGAGCGTCCGACCCAGCCCGCGGACGCCGGGGCGCAAGCGCCCGCTGCCGGCTCCGGGCCGGCGAGCACCGGCGTGAGCGCCGACGCGCGGCCGATCCTCAGCGTCCGTGACGCCAGCAAGGCGTTCGGCGCGGTCCACGCCCTGCAGGGCGTCTCGATCGACCTCTACGGCGGCGAGGTGCACGGCGTCGTCGGCGAGAACGGCGCGGGCAAGTCGACGCTCGTCAAGATCCTCGGCGGCGTCCACCCGCCCGACACCGGCACGCTGCTCGACTCCGACGGCCGGCCGCTGTTCCTGTCCGGCACGGCCGCGTCGCGCGAAGCCGGGATCGCGATCATCTTCCAGGAGCCCACGCTGTTCCCCGACCTCTCGGTCGCAGAGAACGTCTTCATCGCCCGCCAGCCCCGGCGGCGCGGCGGGCGCATCGACCACCGTTCGATGCAGCGCCAGTCTCGCGCCCTGTTCGAGCGCCTCGGCGTGCCGCTCGACCCCGACCGCGTGGCTCGCGGACTGTCGATCGCCGAGCAGCAGATCGTCGAGATCGGCAAGGCGCTGTCGTTCGACGCCCGGGTCGTCGTGATGGACGAGCCGACGGCGGCGCTGTCCGCGACCGAGGTCGCACGTCTGTTCGGCGTCGTCCAGAGCCTGCGCGAGCACGGCGTCGCCGTGGTCTTCATCTCCCACCGTCTCGAGGAGGTGTTCGCCATCTGCCAGCGCGTCACCGTGCTGCGCGACGGCAGGCTCGTCCTCTCGCAGCCGGTCAGCGGCCTGAGCGCCGGCGACCTGGTGCGCGCGATGGTCGGACGGGACATCGCCGACCGTGCGCACGAGCGCAACCAGCCCGGCGCCGCCGTGCTGCGCGTGGCAAAGCTCTCGCGGGCGGGGATCTTCCAGGACATCTCCTTCGATGTGCACGCCGGCGAGATCGTCGCGCTGTCCGGCCTCGTCGGCGCCGGCCGCAGCGAGGTCGCGCGCGCCGCCTTCGGCATCGACGAGTACGACTCCGGCGACGTGTTCGTCGGCGAGCGGCGGCTGCGCAAGGGCGTGCCGATCGACGCGATGCGCGCCGGCGTCGCGATGGTGCCCGAGGACCGCCGGCAGCAGGGCCTCGTCATGGACATGTCGATCGAGGACAACATCTCGCTCGCCTCGCTGCGCGCACTGGCTCGCCACGGCCTGCTGGTCGGGTCGGGCGAGCGCGACTTCGCCACCGACTGGGCCGGCCGCCTGCAGGTGCGTTACAGCCGGATCACCAATCCGGCGACCTCGCTCTCGGGTGGCAACCAGCAGAAGGTGGTGCTCGCCAAGTGGCTGAGCCGCGAGCCGTCGGTGATCATCGTCGATGAGCCGACCCGTGGGATCGACATCGCGACCAAGGCCGAGGTGCATCGCCTGCTGGTCGAGCTCTCGCGCGGCGGCGTCGCGGTGCTCGTGATCTCCTCCGAGCTGCCCGAGGTACTGGCGGTCGCCGACCGGATCCTCGTCATGCGCGAGGGACGCCTCGTCGCCGAGCTGGCGCGCGCCGAGGCCTCGGAGGAGCGGATCATGACCGCGGCGACCGGTCAGGCCGACGTTCCCGAGGCGGTGGAGGAGGCGAGCCCGGCATGAGCACGGCCGCGCCGCCCGCGGAGCCCGCCGAGTCCGCGGAGATCGCAAGCCCGCGCAGACTCGTCGACATCGTCCTGCGCGCACGCACGTTCGGCATCGTCGCCGTGCTCGGCGTCGTCGTGCTGATCTCGGCGCTGATCCAGTCGCGCTTCGTCGGCGGCGGCGAGCTCCGCTTCATCCTCAGCCAGACCTCGCTCTACGCGCTCGTCGCGGTCGGCGAGGCGATGGTCATCATGACCCGCAACGTCGATCTGTCGGTCGGCTCGGTGGTGGGGCTGTCGGCCTACGTCTCGGCGAACATGTTCGGCACCCACCCCGGCATCCCGACCATCCTCGTGTTCGCCGTGGGGCTGGGCGTCGGTCTGGCCTGCGGCGTGGTGACGGGGGCGATCACCGCGATCGGCCGCGTGCCGAGCCTGGTCGTCACGCTCGCGATGCTCTACATCATCCGTGGCATCGACACGATCGTGGTGGGCTCGGGCGTCGTGCTGGCCAGCACCGAGCCGAGCTCGTTCCTCAACCTGCCGACGGACACGGTGCTCGGCATCCCCGACATCGCGCTGGCCGTCGCGGTCGTGGTCGCGGTCGCCGCCTACTACCTGAACTCGTTCCGCTCCGGCCGCGACCTGTACGCGATCGGTTCCGACCCTGAGGCTGCGCGCCGCGCGGGGATCCCGATCGCCAAGCGCGTCTTCACGGCGTTCGTGATCAGCGGCGCGCTGTCGGGCGTCGCCGGGGTCATCTGGGCGGCCCAGTACGCGACGATCGAGTCGACCGCCGCCACCGGTCTCGAGCTGCAGGTGATCGCCGCGGTGGTCGTCGGCGGCGTCGCGATCTTCGGCGGCAGCGGCAGTGTGGTGGGCGCGGCGCTCGGCGCGCTGCTGCTGCAGACGATCAACTCGGCGCTCAACGTGATCGGCGTCTCCTCGATCTGGATCGAGGCGATCTCCGGTCTGCTGCTGATCGCCGCGATCACGCTCGACCGCGGCATCCAGGTGCGCCTGGCGGCCGCGCTGCGCAAACGAAGGGTTCGCCTTGGCGCCTGATCCTCCCGATCGAGCGGTCCCGCCACCGGCGGATCCTGGCGAATCCTCGCAGCCCGTGTTCGCCGGGTCGGTCGCCGCCGAACCGCCGGGCGCGCCCCCGCCGGAACCCGGACGGGCGGGGGGCTCCCTGTCGCTTGCGCGCGTGCGCCTCGGGCGGTTCGCGAGCTGGGAGGTGGCGCTCGCCGTCGCGTTGATTGCGGTCTTCCTGCTCGGGGTCGACTCCTCCAGCTACTTCCTCGGGAGCTACAACCTCTTCACGCTCTGCACCAACATCGGCGACCTGGCGTTGATGGCGCTGCCGATGACTCTGATCATCATGGTCGGCGAGATCGACCTCTCGGTCGCCTCGACGCTGGCGCTCTCCGGCGAGACGCTCGGCTACCTGTGGTTGCACCATTGGCCGATGGCCGCGATCTTCGTCGTCGTGATCGCGCTGGGCGTGGTGCTCGGAGCGGTCAACGGGTTCCTCGTGACGAAGGTGGGGCTGCCGTCGCTGGCGGTCACGATCGGAACGCTGACCCTCTACCGCGGTCTCGCGAACGTCGTGCTCGGCCCGCTGACGGTTTCCAACTTCCCCTCCTTCTACACCAACGCCGGCGTCGTGAGCGTCCCGGGAATCCCGTTCCTCTCCTGGTCGGTGCTTTTCTTCATCGTGGGAGCGATCGTCTTTGGCGTCGTCCTGCACCGCACGCCGTTCGGGCGCTCGCTGTACGCGATCGGGCTCAACAAGGAGGCTGCGCTGCACGCCGGCATCCGCGTGCAGCGAGTCAAGATGGGGTTGTTCGTCCTCTCCGGTGTGGTCTGTGCGCTGGTCGGCATGCTCTACACCTTCGAGCTGTCCTCAGCGGGGGAGAACATCGGCATCGGCTTCGAGCTGAAGGTGATCACGATCGTGCTGCTCGGCGGCGTGTCGATCTTCGGCGG
>CAZABN010000016.1:0-30058 GCA_964483345.1 uncultured Solirubrobacteraceae bacterium | reverse complement strand
CGGTCGAGATCACCGCCCGCGCCGGCGCCGCCGCGCTCGCCCAGGGCGCGCTGCGTGCCGCCTCCACGCACCTCGAGAACGCCGTGCGCCTCGCCGGCGAGACGCCGCCGACCGAGGTGCTCCTGCTCTACGGCCAGGTGCTGGTCGCGCAGGCCGACATCGGCCCGCTGCGCGCGCTCTGCGCGGAGCTCCTCTCACGCGACCTCGACGCCCCGACCCGCGCCCGCGCGCTGTGCCTGATGGCGCGCGTCGAGGCGCTCGCCAACCGGCCCTCGCAGGCGCAGCAGCTCTTCATGCAGGCCGCGGCGGTCGCGACCGACCCGGCAGGGCGGGTCGGCGTGCTCTGCGACGCGCTGCTGACCTGCCTCGCCTCCGCCCCCGCGCGCTGGGTGCTCGACACCGCCGACCGCGCGCTCGAGCTGGTCGGCGAGCGCACGCCCCAGCAGCGGGCGCTGCGCTTCGTCCGCGGCTACGCCGCGCTGATCAGCCGCTGCGACCCCACCGAGGCGATCGAGCTGGCCGACGAGGTGCTCCGCGCCGGCGCGCGCTCGCTGTGGTCGGCGCAGGGCTGGAACCTCACGATCGCCGTGCACACGCTGAACATCTGCAAGGTGCTCGAGGACTACGACCGCGCCCGCACGCTGTTCGAGCGCGAGTACGAGGAGGCGGTCGCCGCGGGCGCGCCGGTGCTGATGTCCGGCCTCGCGGTCGCCCACGCCGACGTGCTGCTGCGCCTCGGCCGCCTCGAGGAGGCGCTCGAGCTGGTCGAGCGCACGTCCGCACTGAGCGACCGGCGGATCCAGCCGTGGTCGGACCTCGCCGCGGCGGTGCTGCTGTGCGAGCTGGGCCAGGACGCCCGCGCCGCCGGCCACCTGGAGGCGCTGCGGGCCTTCGCCGCCGAGATCCCGCCCGAGCAGTTCGCGGTCGTCTCGCTCTGGCTGCACCTGCTCGACGGGCGCGCGCAGCTCGCCGCCGGCCACCACGCGCAGGCCTCGGAGACGATGGCGCGCGCCGGCGAGATCGCGACGCTCGGCGGGCGGATCGAGCCGTGTCTGGTGCCCTGGGCCGCGGTCGCGCTCGAGGCGCACCTCGCGGCGGGCCGGGTCGAGCGTGCCCGCACGCTCCTGGCGGAGCTCGAGTCGTGCGCGCAGACGCTGCCGAGCCGCTGGCCGCACGCCGTGATCGCGCTCGGGCACGCCGGGATCGCCGCGGTCGAGGGCCACGCCGAGCTGGCGGACGAGCGCTACGCCCAGGCGATCGCCTGCTTCGCCGAGTGCTCGCAACCGCTTGAGCTGGCGCACGCGCTGATCAGCTTCGGCACCCACCTGCGCCGCAGCGGGCGCCCGCGCGACGCGCGCGAACCGCTCGCCCGCGCGCTCGGGATCTGCGAGGGCGCCGGCTCCGAGCGCCTCGCCCGGATCGCCCGCGCCGAGCTGGCCGCCAGCGGCGGGCGCCGGCGCCGCCGCAGCGAGGACGGCTCGGCGCTGACCGCGCAGGAGCGCCGCGTCGCCGCGCTCGCCGCGCAGGGTCTCGCGAACGTCCAGATCGCCGCGGCACTGCACCTCTCGCCGAAAACGGTCTCCTCGCACCTGCAGCGCGTCTACGCCAAGCTCGGCATGCACTCACGGCGCGAGCTGATCCTGCGCGCGAAGGAGTTCTCATATGAGTCGTAGCGGGACAGGGACGCGGCCGATCGCCGGCAATGGGCTAATCTCAAGGCGTTTGCCCGATGCTAACCGCCGCGAAAGCGTGCTAAACCTCGCAGCCGGAGGTAGTACGGCCCTGGCGTCGCCCCACGGATCGGGCAAGGTGGCGACCAGGGAACGCAAAGCGAGGAAGGCCGAGCGGCCTGTGGGAGACGTGACAGTGCCGAGCGCGCTGCTGGTGGCAAGAGACAACGGACACGCCGCGACGGACCACGAGTCCGGCTCGATCGTGCGCGCGCCCGCCCGCCTCGCCGCCGACGTTGTCGCGCTCGTCCTGGTCGGCGGCCCGCAACTCGTTCGCGCGATGGTCTGCGACCTGATCGACGCGCAGCCGGGGATGCGCGTCGAGCGCAGCTTCGCCACGGTCGACGAGCTCGAGCAGCACTGCCGGATCGGCGCCCTGCGCTGCGACGTCACGCTGCTCGACGTCGACGACTGCCGCGGCGAGTGCGGCGAGACGATCGACCGCCTGCTGGCGATCGGCCTGACCTCCAAGCTCGTGCTGCTGGCGAGCGAGACGACCGACGAGATCGTGCTGTGTGCGAGCAGCCGCCGCGTCGACGGCGTCGTCCTGAAGGAATCCTCGGTCGCCGAGCTCTACGGCGCGATCGCCCACATCCGCACCGGCCACTCGGTGATGCCGGCGCGCTGGCGCGCGGTGCCCGACGCGGTCGCGCTGACGCCGCGTCACGTCGACGTGCTCGAGCTGGTCGCGCAGGGGTTCAGCAACGAGGAGATCGCGGCGCAGCTGGGGCTGCGGCCGAACACCGTCAAATTTCACATCAGCGAGATCTTCCGCCGGCTCGGCGTGCGCAATCGCATCGAGGCGATCGCCCACGCCGACCGCGACGGGGCGCTCGCCGGTTAGCGGCTGGTGAGGGGGACCGCAGCCATGGCCGAACGCTCCGTACCGGGTCGCGGACCCCAACGCACATCTCGCACCGAGGTCATCGACGTCGCCCTGCTCGGCGGCACCCGGGGCCTTTGGACCGAGGCCGTCGCGTGGATGCTGACCAGCGACGGCTACCAGCTAGTCGCCGCCTTCGACACCGTCGACGATCTGATGGCGGAGCTCGACGGCGTGGCCGCCGAG
The DNA here is from genome assembly GCA_964483345.1 of uncultured Solirubrobacteraceae bacterium. Classification (GTDB taxonomy): domain Bacteria; phylum Actinomycetota; class Thermoleophilia; order Solirubrobacterales; family Solirubrobacteraceae; genus Palsa-513. Next base: position 27,259 of record CAZABN010000016.1, on the reverse strand, counting down.
CTGCTGCTGATCGACCTCGACGATCGCCCGATCGACTGGGCGGCGATCGGCCGCGTCCGCGCCCAGCGGCCCGACCTCAGGCTCGTCCTGATCACCGCCGCGCTCAGCACCGGCGCGGCGGAGGCGATCCGCGCCGACCGCCTCGACGGCGTGATCGACAAGACCGACTCCGCCGAGCAGGCGCGCGCGACGCTCCTGCACGTGCACGAGGGGCGGCGTGTCTTCCCCGCCGGATGGCAGGACGCCGTACGTCCCAAGGGGCAGGGCGCGGAGGGGTTGAGCGCGCGCGAGTTCGCGATCCTCGAACTGGTCGCCTCGGGGCTGCGCAACACCGAGATCGCCAGCGAGCTGACGATCTCCCCAAACACCGTGAAATTCCATCTTCGGGCGGTCTACGCCCAGCTCGGCGTGCGCAACCGCGTCGAGGCCGCCCAGGCGTTTGCCCGCATGCGTCGCGGCGGCTGACGCCGCCCCCCGCGCCGGGCGCGCCGAAAACGCGCCCAATTTGCGAGCTACCGGGGAGATACCTACCCGTTTGGGCGGCGGCTCCGTACCCGTCGGCCCGAGCGTGCGGAGCCCGATCGTGCTGTCCGAAGGCGCGCTACGGTCGCTGCCGGGTGGACCATCCAGGCGACGGCACCTACCCGTTCGGGGGTACAAAGACTATCCGCCGTGGCGATTGCCGACGTCTGGCCCGGAGCCTACTCTGCCTGATACAGGGCCGCGCTCCGCTTTGTAGTACGCGGTGGGATCGATCGCAGCACCCATTTCGGTGCGGCCGCCAGTCACAATCAAGCACGGAGGAAGTTTGTGAGACCACCGAAATTGGCACTCAGGATGGCGGCAGGAGCAATTGCCGTCGCCGGGACCTTGGCTCTGGGCGTCGCCGGTGCGGCGGCAGCCCCGAACCCGGGTTTCGGCACCAACTACACGGTGCTGCCTGCACAGTCGGCCATTACCGGTCCGCCTATGATCCCGGCAACACCCGCGATCCACAACGATTCAGTTCTCACCCCGCCGTTTGAGCAGGCTGAGGACGGCCCGCAGACCGCGAACGTGCCGACGCTGGCATGGGTCGGCGAGGACGTTCGCCTCGTCGCTTGCGACGACGCGATCCTGCCGGACCCGCTGGGCCGCTTCGGCACCGACGAGGAGCAGGCCAGCTGGACCTCGGGCGGCGCCGGCAACATCTGGACCGGTGGTTCGGATGCGCAGCCGGTGTTCGACAGCACGAACGCCACGAACCTCTACCTCAACAACATCGGTTCGTCGACGTTCTTCTACCCGAACTCCCCGTTCCGCCGCCTTCCCGAAGGCTGCGTCTCGGCGGACATCAGCTCGCTGACCGCGGGCCTCGATGAGATCACGCTCAACGTGACCGACATCACGGGTGGACAGTTCGACACGGGCACGGTCTTCTCGGAGCAGTTCATCGTCATCTGGATGGCGGCGAACGCGCCGACGCTGACCGAGGCCACCCCAACCACCATCTCGTTCCCGACGACCGCCGGCGACAACGGCACGGCGTCACCGACGTCGCAGCTGACGACGCTGGGCCTGACCAACCTCGGAAACTTCCTTGGTGATACGGCCACGCCGGGCGTCTTCCCCAGCCTCGACACGTGGACGAACGCTGGTGGACTGAACGCGAATGACCCGCCGGTCTACATCCCGGCCGTCAAGGGACCGCCCGCAGTTGCGGCGCAGTCCGGCAACAACGGCCTGATCGACGTCAAGGTCACCGGTTCGTTCCCGGTTCAGGACAACTACGGTGTGACGACGCTGCAGCGGTACTTCAGCTCCGTCACGGCGCCTGCGACCACGAGTCAGTGCTCGCAATTCGGGAACCCCTGCGTCACGCTGCCGGATGCGTGGCCGGCGCTGGCGAACCTGATGGCGACCTCGTCCACCCAGAACACCTCTGACAACAGCGGTAACGGCTACCTGTGGGACATCCACGGTTCGCCGACCAACACGCTGGCCGTTCAGGGGCACGCCGGCTCGTCCACTGGCATCTGCCAGCACGACGGCGTCCCGACCGAGTTCAGCATGCCGACCGATGTGGTCGACGACTGCGTCTCGAACGGCTATGGCGTGGGCAACCCGTACGCCTTCTCGCGCGTCTTTGGTGACGTGACGAGCGGTCCGGGCTTCACGATCGGTCCGTACGACGATGAGGATCCGAACACCACGCTGCTCAGCGACGGCCGTCTGACGACGGACGACGCGCCGATGCCGGCTCTGCCGGTGCTCGTGCGCATCGCCGCCAACCCGTCACTGGCCGGCACGGTGCCGCATGGTTACCCGGTCGACACAAGCCCGATCGGTGGTATCGGTGGCCTGTACGGCGTGTCGAAGTGGCTCATCTACAGCCACGACTTCGACGGCTCGGCGGCTGCGCCGCTCTGCCCGTTCGTCGGCGGCGACTGCCCGACCAGCACGACGGCTCTCGAGTCGGACAAGCTGACGGGCAACCTCTACAACCCCTACTACCAGGAGTACATCCCCTCCACGCTGCGGCCGATCGCCGAGGCGTCAGGGATCACCGGCGTCTATGGCGGCGGCGGCTCCGCGACCAGCGGTGACGACTTCCCCGGCTTCAGCAATGGGGATACGGATCCGTATGAGTTCTGGAAGGCGCTCGACGCCACAACCGTCGACTCCGCCGTGCCCAACGGCTGTCTGCAGTACGACAGCACCGAGCTCACGAGCGGGTCGGACGCGCTGGACGGGATCGCCACGGAGTTCAAGGATCAGGCCCCGGGTGGCATCACCATTCCGGATGGCAAGCCAGGCGCGGGTCTGAACTACTACTCCACTCCGGACCAGCCGACGTCGGTCCTCGTCTACACGGATGAGCGTGGCGAGGCCTATGTCGACTACAACCCCGGAATCGGGTTCTACAACAGCGTGCCGATCGACGGCAACAACGCCTGCGACCTGCAGGGGCTGTATGGCCAGGCAATCGGGACGTCGCTGATCTCGGCTCAGACCGAGTACCCGTACGAGTCGGTGCCTTACTTCCCGCCGGCCGGGGCGAACACCCTGACCAAGACGGTCGACTCGCAGTGGAGCAAGACCCTGACCGTGTACCCGAAGGGCAACCTGAACGGTGGCGCGATCAGTGTCGTCGTTGCTCACGCCCAGAACATCAACGGAACGCCTTTCAGCGGGGAAGAGGTCTGCCTCACCGCTCAGGGCTTCAACGTTGACTTCAACGACACGCCCAACCTGACGCCGCCGGTGGATGTCACCGGCAGCCACGATCTGGGCAACCTCGGTGAAGACGAGGATTGCGCCACCACCGGCACCGCCGGCAACGTGGCGTTCGATGTCCAGGGCAGCGAGAACCTGAACAACGTCGACGTCTCGGCGCTCTTCAAGCCCGAGCACATCTGGCGGGATGTCATCATCCCGACACTTGGTTCGTCGACCGGTTCGTCGAGCTCGGCTAGCTCGATCCCGTTTGACCCGGCTGTTGGCAACACCTCCTCTGCTGGCGCCTCCGGCGGCAGCGGAAGCGGCAGCGGCAGCAGCAGCAACACGAGCAGCGGCGCACCCGCGCCGACCAGCGGTCCGTCCTCGAGCGTCACCCCGCTCGCGGTCGCGAACGTGTGCAAGGTGGAGACTGTCCGCCTGCACAGCAAGAACGGCCACTACTCAGTGTCGTTCAAGCTGTCCTGCTCGAGCTCCAAGTCAGCGAGTGTCACGATCAAGGCCTTCAAGGCCAACGGTAAGCTGCTGCACACGTACCGGCTTAGCGTTGCGACCAACAAGGCAGTGAGCGTGAGCCTCAAGGGCAAGGTCCACCGCGTTGTGGTGGTCGCCTAACCCGCGATCGAGGCCTGCGCGTTAGCGCAGAGCTCAACAGGTAGCGCCCGGGGGCCCCGCATTGCGGGGCCCCCGGTGCTTTAAGGATGCGGTGGGGGAGTGGAGGGGATCGCCGGCGCAGGGGTGCCGGCGGCGTGCTCGGATCGCGGCGCGTCCTGTCGACCGATCACGCCCGCGGATGCACGCACCGCGCGCGCGGGTCGCGCGGTCTGTCGGGCGCGCGGGGCCGAGCGGTGCGTCGGGCGCGCGGGGCCGATCACGCGTGCGCGGGCCGAGCGGTGCGTTGCGGGCGGTCGCGTGCGCAAGTGTCGGCGGTCGTTCCGCGCCGTCGCCGCGCCCCGCGCGTGCGTGCCGGGCGCGCGCCGAGTGCGGCCACGTGCGTCAGTGCCAGGCGGTCGTGCGCCAGTTGTCCGTCGGGGACTCCGGCGCGAGCCACGGCGGCAGCCGCAGCTCGACGCGATCCGCCAGCACCTGGGCGTAGGGCTCGTAGAGCCGCCGGAAGCGCTCGAGGCGTTCGCGGATCGCCTCCGGGGCGTCGCGCAGCTCAACGCCGCTCGCGCGGACCTCGGCGATCAGCGCGTCGAAGTCGGCGGGCGGCAGGCGGTCCACCTTGCCGTCGAGCGGCTTCGCACGGAAGGTGTAGGCGAGATCGGCGATCGCGTGGCGGCTGATCGCGAAGGTGAAGCGGGCCTCCTCGACGGTCCCCTCCGGCGCCGCGCTGACGGCCAGCGCGCTCGCGTCGAGGATCGTGCAGAGCGCCGAGAGCCAGTTCTGATTGACGTGCTGGGAGCGGAAGTAGGCGAGGATCGGGTAGGAGAGGTGGGTCTCCATCAGCTCCGCCGACCACACCTCCCAACCGCGCAGGTAGTCGTTCAGCGCCGGCCAGCCGCCGCGCTGCGTCGCGCGAACCACGAGCCGCCCCGCCGACGGCGGCGACCCGGCGCGCGCATCTAGCTGCGAGACGGTCGTCTCACGCCGCGAGAACGCCTGGTAGAGCGACGGCAGGTAGCCGATCACGATCGTCAGCACCGCCAGCCCGGTCGCGGCGTCCAGCACCTGCAGCACCCGCGCGAAGGTGCCGTGCGCGGCGAGCCCCGCGGTGCCCGAGCTGACGAGGCTCGCGGCGCTGAAGTAGAGGTCCTGGCCGAAGTCGACGGCGCCGCCCGCCCGCAGGTGCGATCCGCCCGCCCACTGCAGGCAGGCGTAGCCGAGCATCAGCATCGCCACCCACAGGCCGAGGTCCAGCAGCAGACCGAACGGCCCGTACATCCCGAGCAGCGTGTCGCCGACGTTCTCGGGCAGCCGCCGCGCGAGCGCCCGCCACGGCGCGAACGCATAGATCGCGACCCGCCGTGCCAGCAGCGGATCGCGCTTCACCCGCCGCGGCAGAAGGAACGCCAGGAAGATCTCGAACAGCATCAGCACGACCAGCGCGCCACCGAGAACGCCGACGAGGATCCGCATCGCCGCGCACCTTACGTGACGCCGCCCCCCGGCGACCCGCGCCGCCCGCCCGGGCGGGCGGGTGTGGCGTCACCCTGCGGCGCAGTCCGGCCCGAACGCGGACGGGGCGCCGGCGTCAGCCTCCGGCGCTCTTCGGCCCCGAACGCGGACCGCGCCTTCTCCGTGGCCGCCGCGAGGGCGTGCGAGCGCCGCTCGTGTCCGCCGCGACAGCACGGTGCGACGGGCGCCGCAGCTGATGCGAGCGACGGTACTGGCGCGCCCGCAGGCGCTCCCAGCCGCCCCGCGACGCGCGCGCCGCGGTCCCGCGAACGGTTCGCTGGTTGAAGGCCACGAGCGAGTAGGTCGGCTCGCAGGTCATTCCCCAGCGCGGGTTCCACGGCTGCCAGGCGAGGCAGTCGATGCGCTCGATGCCGGGATCCGCGCAGCAGGAGTCGATCAGGTCGGCGAGCAGAACGTTGCTCGGCGAGCATTTCGCGTAGTCCTCGGCGTAGGCGATCCGGCGCAGGAACAGCGTCCCCGCCACACGCGTCGCGACCTGAGTCGCCGCGAGGCGCCCGCCGATCCACAGCGTCCGGACCTGTGCGCTGCCCTCGAGCGCCAGGTAGTCGCGCAGCAGCTCCCGGTCGAACGAGCGCTCGGCGAGGCTCGTCCCCTCGCGCCCCTTCCAGCCGCAGGCCTCAAGCTCAACATGACGCTGATACGCCGCCGCGACGTCGGCGCCGGTCGCGACCTCGATCTGCGCACCGCCGCGGGCGTCGATCCGGTGGCGCGCGTTGTGGATCGCGTGGCGCATGTGCCTCGGCACCGCCGCCCAGCAGCGCTCGCTCGAGACGCTAGTGTCAAACAGGCCCACGCCGCCATCCGGCTCCGCACGCACCAGCGCCTCCTCGCCGGCGAGCGCCAGCCACGGCGACCCGGCCCGCAGTCCCGCCAGCCACAGCACGTGCCACGGGCCGCAGGCGTCGACCAGATCGCGCAGATGCCGCTCGCCGTACGCGTCGCGGTCCAGCAGCCCGTCCGCGTAGGGCAGCTGTGACTCGCCGATACGCACCTGCGAGAGCACGGTGAGCCCGATGTGCCCCGCCCGCCGCAGCGTGCTGCGCAGTACCGCGACCGCCGCCGGGCGCTCCCCGTCCAGCACCGCGCCCCAGACCACGTCGCGCCCGACCCGCCCGGCCAGCAGCTCGATCCACTCCGGCGTCTGGAAGAAGTACTGCGCATGCCCGCCGAGCTCGTGCCAGGCCGGGCGCACGCACGCGAACGCGCCGTCGCTCCGGGCGGCTCGACCTGCGCCAACCGCGGTGCGTCCGAGCTCCACTGCCATCCATGATAGACCCGCCCGCCTGGGCGCTCGACGTATGGTCGAGGGGTTCGACGCTGCCTCATGCGGGACGTGCCGGCAAGCAGAGCGAGCGGCGGCGGAAAGGTCTCGCTGGTTCCCGGACATGTTCGTTGCATGCGGCTCACCGCGCGGCTCCCGGCGCTGGCGATCGGTTTCACCGTCGTTGCCCTGCTGGGCGGCGCGTTCGGCGCCTCGGCCGCCAGCGCAGCGAAATACAAGCCGGTCTGGCTGTGCCGGCCGGGCTTGCGACACGACCCTTGTGTGGCGAACCTGCAGACCGGGATCTTCTCGTCGGCCGGGACGCTCGAGAGCACCGTGACGCCGCAGGCGAATCCAAACGCGCCGGTCGACTGCTTCTACCTTTATCCGACGGTCAGTGGCGAGACCTCGCTGCTGTCCAACCTCAAGATCCAGCCGGCGGAGACGGGTATCGCTTTTCTCCAGGCGTCTTACTACCAGTCCGTGTGCAGGATGTACGCGCCGATGTACCGCCAGGTCACGCTCGTCGGGGCTCCGGACCCGTTGCTACCGGGTCCGGGGCCCCTCAAGCCCGCCCAGCGGGCCGAGCAGTACGCGAGCGTGCTGAACGCCTGGAACTACTACCTCGCGCACTACAACCACGGCCGCCCGTTCGTCCTGATCGGGCACTCGCAGGGGGCGTTCGTGCTGCGCAAGCTGATCGCCCAGCAGATCGACCCGAACCCGACGCTCCGCAGCCGGATGCTCTCGGCAATCCTCTTCGGGGGCTCGGTGGTCGTCAAGGCGGGCAGCCTCGTCGGCGGGAGCTTCAAGAACATCCCGGGTTGCACGTCGACGACCGAGCTCGGCTGCGTCGTCTCCTACTCCTCTTACCCCGGCCCGCCACCGCCGCGCGCCGTGTTCGGTGACACGATCTGGAGCCCAACCGACGTGCTGCGGCCCGTGCCGCCCGGAGACGCGATCCTGTGCACCAACCCGGCCGCCCTCGGTGGCGGCGCCGGGACGCTCGAGCCGGTCTTCCCCGTGGCGTTCCAGGTCAGCAACGGCGTCCCGCTTCCAAGTCTGGAAGTCCCCGGCAAGGCGGGCGCGACCGCGTGGTTCGAATACGACGACTCCTACAGCGCGCAGTGCATGCAGTCGAACGGCAACAACTTCCTCGAGGTGACGCCGCTGGGCGACGCGATGCCGTTGATATCCACCGGCACGCTCTCACCGCTCTGGGGACTGCATCCAATCGACGCCAACCTCGCGCTCGGCAACATCGTCAGCCTCATCGCGAGCGAGACCGCGGCCTACCTGGCACAGTCCGCCAGCGGGTAGCGCCCGCATCGGCGCCGCGCGTGCGGCTCGCTCGAAAGCGGGCCCCCTCACCAGATCCGCCACACACGCGTTGTGCCGGTAGCGATAGGCGGTTCGCGAGTGCGCGGCCTGGGACTCGAACCCAGCCCGCCGGATTAAAAGTCCGGTGCTCTACCCGATGAGCTAGCCGCGCCGCAGCAGTCTAAGAGCGCCGCGTTCGGCACGGTGTCGAGCGGCTCTCCGAGCGCGGCGAAGACGAGCCGGATCGACATCCCGTGGGTGACCACGAGCACCGGCCGCGGGCGCTCCCCGATCTCGCGCAGCGCCGCCATCATGCGTTCGGTCTGGGCGCGGAAGGATTCGCCGCCAGGCATCGTGAAATCGGGATCGGCGCGCACGAACGCCGCGTAGCCGGCGGGATCCTCAGCCTCGACCTCGGCGTGCATGCGGTCGGTCCAGTCGCCGCAGTCGGTTTCGACCAGCCGGGCGTCCTCGCGCGGCTCGAGCGCGAGCGCGTCGCCGACGATCGCCGCCGTCTCGCGTGCGCGCTCCAGCGGGCTGCACCACAGCTCGACGAAGCCGACCGCCGCCGCGCGGAGCGCGAGCTGCCCGGCCTGAGCCCGCCCGGTGGCGTTCAGCGGCACCGGCAGGCGGCCCTGGAAGCGCCCCTGGGCGTTGTAGTCGGTCTCGCCGTGGCGCGCGAGGAACACTCCCCCGGGCCGCGTAGACTCTGGCGACCGCGCCCCCATGGTGTAGCGGTCAGCACGCGGGCCTTTCACGCCCGTAGCGGGGGTTCGATTCCCCCTGGGGGTATCGCCGCCGTGAGCAGCGTGTGGGTGATCTCGGCCATCTGCGCACCCGCGAGCTCGCGCGGTCCAAGCCACCGCACCGCCGAGGTCTCCACGCCGTCGGGACGCGGCTCGCCGCCGGTCACGCGGGCGTCGAAGACGGTCGCCACGTACGCCATCCGGTCGCCGTTCGGGTAGGTCACGCGGAACGCCGGTCCGCCCAGCACCGCGATGATCCCGCGCAGCTCGATCGTCACGCCCGCCTCCTCGAGGGCCTCGCGGTGCGCAGCCTCCTGCGGGCTCTCGTCGGGCTCGACCATGCCGCCAATCGTCTGCCACAGCCCGGTGTCGCAGGTTTGCACCATCAGGACCCGTCCGGCGTCGTCGCGCGCGATCACCGCCACCGACGGAGCGAGCACCAGATCGTGGCCGACCTGCGCACGAAGTCGCGCCAGGTAGGGGGAGATCGGCACGCCTAGCGGGTCGCCCGGGAGCGTTTGGCCTGAAACACCGCTTGTGGCGATTCCGGGCGGCCCACTAGGTCAGCCTTGACAGGCCGCCGTCGACGAGCAGGCCGACGCCGGTGATGTAGCTCGCCCGCTCCGAGCACAGAAACGCCACCGCCGCCGCCATCTCACGCGGCGTTCCGAGCCGTCCCGCCGGGACCTCGCTGCGTCCGATCGCCTCGGCCTGTTCCCTGCCTCCGCTCAGCGCGTACAGTCGATCGGTCCCGATCCGCCCGGGCAGCACTGTGTTCAGCGTCACCCCCGACGCCGCGACCTCACGCGCGATCGTCTTGAACGCGGCCAACGTCGCGGAGCGGTGGCTGTTCGAGAGCATCAGGTTGGGCAGCGGCTCGCGCACCGTCCAGGAGCCGACGTTGACGATCCGCCCGAAGCCGCGCTCGCGCATGCCGGGCAGCACGGCTCGGACCAGCGCCAGCGGCGCGAGCACCAGCGTGCGGTACGCGGCCTCCCACTCCTCGCGCGACTGCGCGAGCGGGTCCGCACTGGCCGGCGGTCCGCCGGTGTTGGTGACCAGGATTTCGATCGGCCCGAGCTCGCGCGTGACCGCCTCGACCAGCGCGGGGACCCGTTCGAGCTCGGCGTTGTCGTGCTCGAACGCCGTCGCGCCGATCTGCGCGGCCAGCTCGTCGAGCCCCTCGCGCGAGCGTGACGCGATCGCGACCCGCGCACCCTCTGCGGCCAGCTCGCTCGCGACGGCACGCCCGATGCCCTTCGAAGCACCGAGCACCAGCGCGACGCGTCCCTCGATGCCGAGGTCCATCAGGTGCCCCACGCGGCGCCGGGCGGCGGCTCGGTCCAGCCGCACCACAGCGCGAACAGCACGATCGCCATGGCGTCGCCCAGCCAGTGCAGGCCAACGGCGACGGCAGCGATGCTCGGCAGGCCGGCGAGCACCGCGCCGAGCAACGTCCGCCGCGTCGCGAGCTCCAGCATCCGCGCCGTCGCCAGCGAGCAGGCAATCCACGCCAGCGGCCCGACGATCCAGCCCCAGTGCGTGAAGAACCGGGTGCCGAGCGCCAGCGCGAGCAGCGTCGAGAGCACGCCGACCATCAGCGTTTGCAGGATCGCGCTGCGCAGCAGGATCGACCGGTTCACGGGGTCCATTGTCGCGGGTTTGCCGCCGCGGCGTGCCACGCCGCGGTCGCGCATCGGCACCGCGGCGGCGGTCCGCGCTCGCACACGCTGCCGGCGTGGCTTGCCACGCCGCTGCTCGGGCGTCCGTCGAGACGCTGTGATGCGCTCACGCTCCGCGCGTAGTTCAGGCAGGACACCTTCCGCAACCGCAAGGAGACGAACATGATCCGCACCAAAGCCGTGCTCGCCAGCGCAGCCTGCCTCGCCGGCGTGACCTTCGGATCGATCGCCGCGGCGCAGGCCGACACCTCGTCGACCACGACCACGGCGACACCCCCGCCGGCGTCGATCACCGTCAATGGCTCCGGCACCGTGAGCATCGACTCGAGCGCGTCCGCAGCAACCGTGCAGGCCTCGTATCTCACCGCCCTCGGCAGCGCCATGACCGACGCCCAGACCAAGGCAACGGCGCTGACCGCGCAGGTCGGCGACACGCTCGGCACGGTCGAGAACATCACCGAGCAGTCTGGGGACGGCGACCTCTGCTCCGGCCCGCTGTTCGCGGCGGCCGGCACCGCGAAGGGCGCGCCGGTCCCGGCGGTCTCGCCCGGATCCAAGAAGAAGCACACCTCCAAGCCAAAGGCCGCGACGCTCGAGCTCCCGGCCCGCGCGACGAACGCGATGCCGGTCGTCCGCATCGCCGACGCCAGCTCGACCTCCTGCACGATCGAGGCCGACGTCACGGTGACCTACGCGATGGCGCCGGCGTCCTGAGGCGCGGAAGCGAGCGCGCGAAGCTTGCGGGCGGTGAACGCGGCACCTCGAGGCCCAGGGAGAAACCCTGGCGGTAGCCTTGCGGGCGCCGCCGGGCGGTTAGCTCAGCTGGTCAGAGCGCCTGCCTTACAAGCAGGAGGTCGCTGGTTCGAACCCAGCACCGCCCATGGGGGGTTCCGACACGCTCGCGTGTAGCGGTGAATCCTGACACCGAGCGCCCCCTCCCAAGACGCCGATAGCGTCGCGCTCCCCGCGTGCAGCCACGGAACGCGAACACTCACTCTAGCTTTGCCACGGGTACGACGGTAGCCGACACCGGGTTCGCTCCTTATGGCCACGACGTCGTCGTTGGTTTGCAAGGTCCTCCAACCGCGCAGCCCCGGGCGTTGCTCCGCAGCAGCCCTCCGGCCGACGCTTCCTCGGCAGATCCCCGGAGAACGCGATGCTGCAGCGCTGGCGTCCTCGCGTGAACTCAACGCTGTTGGAACCGGCGTCGGCGGGTTCTGGTGAGATCCGGGCGGTAACCCTCGTCCGCCACGGCCGTGATGCGGCTCGCGCCGCCGCCTTCCCGGAGGCGGTGGCGCGTCCCGCGTCCCGGCCGCCGGCATGCCTCAGCCGTTGTGGTTGACGACCTCGACGTTGTGGCCGTCCGGGTCGCGTACGTAGGCGCCGTAGTAGCCCGCGTGGTACACGGTGCGCTCGCCGGGGGCGCCGTGGTCCTCGTAGCCCGCGGCGAGCGCGGCGGCGTGGAAGGCCCGCACCGTGGCGTCCGAATCGGCGGCGAACGCGAGGTGGACGTGCTCGGTGAGCGGGCGCTCGTCGCGCACGAGCGAGAAGGAGAAGTCGGAGCCGGAGAGCTCCACGCGATCCGGCGCGTCGTGCGCCAGGCGGAGCCCGGCGTATGGCGCGACCGTCGTGTAGAAGCGACGCGACGCCTGCGGGTCGCGCACGCGGAGCCACAGGTGATCGATACGACCGTCCGGCACGGGGCTCTCGCGGTCCGTGTGGACCGCCTCGACGCTGTTGCCATCCGGGTCGAGCAGGAAGGCGCCGTAGTAGTCGGGGCGGTAGACCGTGCGCGGCCCGGGCGCGCCGTCGTTCGGGTGACCGGCGTCGATCCCCGCCTGCCAGAAGGCGTCGACGGCCGCGCGGTCCGGCGCGCGGAAGCCGACGTGCAAACCGCGGGTCACCGGGTGCTCGCGGTCCGTCGGGCCGATGCACCAGTCCTCCCACTCGACCAGCACGGCGTCCGCGTGGCTTGGCTCGACGCCGAGCACGGAGAGCACGGTGCGGTAGAAGCGCTCGGACGCGGCGAGGTCGGAGACGGCAATCCCCACGTGGTCGAACACGACCGCGAGGCTACCAGCGTGCGCTTCACCTGCGACTAGGTCGCCTTCGCGATCACGCCCTTCATCTCTTCGGCGGTGAACGCCCGCAGCGTCGTCGTCCGAAGGTTGCCCTGCGCGGCGAGTGTGAGCAGCGCCGCGGCGAGCGTCTCATCGTCCGGGGCTTCGAAGATCGCGACCAGGTCGTGCGAACCGACCGTCCAGTAGAGGTCCTTGAACTTGATGCCCGCCGGGCTCAGCGCGATCTCGGCCGCGTCGGCCCGCTCGACGCTGTCCCTGAAGGTCTTCACGCCCTGATCGGTCCAGTTCATCAGGGCGATGTAACTCGGCATTGCTCCCCCTTCGGTCGGCGCGGTGAGAGGGTCGAGAGTACTCCGCGAAAGCCCCCGCAGGCGGCTCGTGCAGGGGAGCTGGGCGCCGGTAGGATCAACGCGCCCACGGCAGGCTGGCGGCCCCGAAGACGAGGAGCGCAGATGAGCGGCACGGTTGCGGTGATCGCCGCAGCGGTTTCGGCTGGGCCGGTGGCGCGGTGCGCCAACCGCGAAGCGGCGCGCCGCGGGCCCGCTCCCGAGCGGGAGCCCTCCGCGGTTTCGGCGTAGCGGCGTGCGTCGCCTCTCTTGCGTGCCGGGCCCGGTCCTCTGGACCGCGGCGATCTCGGCTCTCTCCGTCCTCTACATGGCGTTCGTGCTGCCGCTCGGCAACGGGCAGGATGAGGCTCAGCACATCTTCCGGGCCTATCAGCTGTCGCTCGGGCAGCTCTTCCCCCAGCTGATCCGCTGCGCCAGCCACCCCAACTCGCTGCCGTGCAGGGTGCACTACCCCGGCCGGTTCGTCCCCGCGCAGCGGGTCGGCGGACGGATCTCCGCCGGCCTCTACGAAGCGTTCCAGGCCCTGCATCGGGTGATGAACGCCGCTCGCGGCGGAGCCCACTTCAATCCGCGCGTGTATGCGCGCCTGCTCAGCGTGACGATCGGCGGCCCGGCGACGATCTTCGAGCATTTCGAGAACACGGCGCTCTACTCGCCGGCGAACTACCTCCCGCAGACGCTCGTACTGTGGCTCGGCCGGCAGCTGTCGGCGTCAGTCGTCTGGACGCTGTTCGCGGCGCGTCTGCTGACCGGGATCGTCTGGGCGGCGCTGATCACGGCCTCGGTTGCCCTCGTGCCGCGCTGGAAGTGGCTGTTCTCCCTGGCGCTGCTGGTGCCGACCGCGCTCGCCGCGGGGTCGACGCTGTCGGCCGACTCGATGACGCTGGGGCTCACCGCGGTGACGATCGCCTACGCGCTGCGCCTCGCCGATCGCGGCACCCCGGTGGCCAACGCCGCGCTCGCCCGCCTTGGCGCGCTCGGCCTGCTGGTCGGGCTGTTGAAGGCGCCGCTTCCGCTGATCGTGGCCGCGGCGCTCGCAATCGTCTGGCCGGTCCTCGGCACCGGCGCCGGGCGTCGCGCTCGCGCGGCGGTGGCCGTGCTGCCAGGGTTGCTCGCCGCGGCCTGGTGGACGATCGCCTCGAGCGCGTACTTCGTCCCCTACCGCAACGCCGCGTACAGGCCCGCTGAGCAGGTCCACATCAATCCCGGCGCCCAAGCGCACCACCTGCTCACGCATTTCTACGACATCCCCGCGCTGCTCTGGCGGACAGCCGTCAACGGCCATCTTCTGCGCCTCGACGGCGTCGTCGGAACCATTGGCGGGGCGCCCCTGCCGGAATGGTGCGCCCTGCTGTGGCTCGCGGTGCTCGTGGCGCTCGCGGTCGGGAGCCGCGAGGGGCGCAAACCCGCGCGGCGGCTGCGCGCCTGGCTGGCGGTGGTGCTCGCCGCCTACCTGCTGGCTGCCGCGCTCGCGATCTACCTGACATGGACTGCGGTTGGCGCCGCCCAGATCCAGGGCATGCAGGGCCGCTACTTCACGCCCGTCCTCGTGCTCCTCGTTCCGCTGCTCGCCGGTCTCGGCGGCGCCCGCCTGCGCATCGGCGAGCGCGCGGTGGCGCGCACGGCGATGCTCGTGAGCGGCGTCTACGCGATCGTCCTGTTCGCGCACACCGCGGAGTTCTATTACCGGCAGGCGCCCTGGCAGGTCGTGCCGCGCGTCGTCTCGGCGCTCTTCTGACCCGCCAACGAGCCTGCTAGGCTGACACTGTATGCGGTGTGATACGAGGGCTGCGGTGCTGTTGCGCGAAGCACGGCGACGGCATGGCGTCAGCCAGCGCCGCCTGGCGCTACGGGCGAGGACGAGTCAGGACGCGATCAGCCGCATCGAACGCGGCGCCGAGTCGCCGACGCTCGAGCGGCTCCGTCACCTGCTGATGGCACTCGGCGAGCGCCTCGATCTGGAGAGCCTCCCGCTCGTCGATGGCGAGGACGCTGGTGCACCGCTGCTCGGCCCGCGCGAGCGGCTGCGCGAGGCGGCGTCGTGGAACCTGCGCGCGACCCAACTTGAGATCGCCGGCGCGCAGGCACGGAGGGCGGGGCATCCCGCGACGCGTCTGGCGCGACCGTGAGCCGCGCTCCGGAATCTCCGCTGGACGTCAGCGAGCTCTTACGGGTGCTCGCCGAGCATCGCGTGGACTTCCTGGTGATCGGCGGGGTCGCCGCGCAGGTGCACGGACGGCGACGAACAACCAAGGACCTCGACGTCACGCCGGCACCCGACCCCGAGAACCTCGCACGACTGGCAGCCGCGCTCTCCGCACTTGACGCGCACCCGGCGGAGCTTGGGCCGGGCGCCCCGACGCCCACGGTCGAGAAGCTCCTGTCCGCCCCGATCGTGGTGCCGCTCAACACCCGGCATGGCGAACTGCACGTTCTCAACGAGGTGCCCGGCGCCCGCGCGTACGACGAGATGCGTACGCGCGCGCTGACGATCGACCTTGACGGGATCGCGGTCCAGATCGTCGGCGTCGACGACCTCATCCGGATGAAACAGACGGCCGGACGGCCGAGCGACATCGAGGACATCGCCGCGATCACCGCGGTCGCGCGACGCGAACGCCCCGACGCCGACGCGGCGGACTCGCGCTGAGGCCGGCGACGATCGGTGTGTCCGGGGCTCTGGGGATCTTTCTCCGGTCGGCGTCTTCATGCATTGACAGTGGGTGGTATTTACTGTAAGTTCGCCGCGGTTCTCGGCTCGCGCTTTCGCACCTTCGCAGGATAGGCGGCAGGGATGGCCGGATTGCCGTACCCAGCAGCGCAAGCGAACCTGCCCTGTGCGGTCGGCCGGGGTGGTGGGGTGTCGGCGGCGTTTATCGCACGAGACTCACGGCGTCGGCCGGGTTGCCGCTTCGGTCTGCTGGTTGTGGTGACGATCGCGGTGGCTTGTGCGGCAGTGGTCGTGACGGCGCGCTCGCCGGTCACGATCCGGGCCGCGACGCACGATCGTGCAGCGACCCACGGCCTGGCGTCGCTTCCGCTGGCCGCTCAGGGGGCTGTTTCGAGCACGTTAGCGCGCGATGACCCGGCCTACGGCGCGCGTGTGGGGACGGGCGGGCTGACGCTGCGCAACGCGGGTCAGCGTCTTGTTGCGCGGTTCGACGACAGTGGTTTGGTCGAGGTTCGCTCCGGTGACGCGCGGCTCGGCCTGAGTCTCGTTTCCTACGGTTATGGCGGCGCTCTCCAGTCGATTGCCGCTGCGTTGCCGCGGGCACAGGCGAACCGGGTCGTGTACGCGCACGGCGCGTTGAGCGAGTGGTATGCGAACGGACCGCTGGGACTCGAGCAGGGCTTCACGCTCGCCAAAGCACCGGCGCGGCACGGCACGGGGCCGTTGACGCTGTCGCTCGCGCTCTCGGGCAACCTCCGCGGCACGCTCGCAGGCGGCAATGCGGTCACGTTCACCGGCGCGCACGGCGCCTCACTGACCTACCGTGGTCTGGTCGCAACCGACGCGACCGGCAGGCGGCTCCCCGCACGGCTCGAACTGGTCGGCCGGCGACTGCTGATCCATGTCGACGCCGGCGGCGCACGATATCCGTTACGGATAGACCCCTACCTCCAGCAGGCCGAGCTCATGGCTTCAGACGGCGGAGTGAACGACGACCTCGGCTATTCGGTAGCCGTGTCGGGCAACACGATTGTCGTGGGCGCGCTGTACACCAACGGTGCCGAGGGTGCCGTATACGTTTTCGTGGAGCCGACGACGGGCTGGGCGACGGCCACCCAGACGGCGGAGCTGACGGCCTCGGACGGCGTCACAGGCAGTTCGCTCGGTGCGTCGGTGGCGATTTCGGGCAACACGATCGTCGCCGGCGCGCCCCATTTCGAGGGGGAGGGTCCGCTTGGCGCGGTGTACGTGTTCGTCGAGCCTGCGACCGGCTGGACGAACGCGACCCAAACGGCGAAGCTCACGACACTCACGGGTGGCGCGGGCCAGGCCTACAACTTCTTCGGTTACGCCGTTGCTATCTCTGGCGGCACGATCGTTGCCAGCACGGACCCGATGCATTTGGGTCGCGGACCCGGGATTCAAGCCGGCGCTGCGTACGTGTTCGTTGAACCGGCGACGGGCTGGGTGAACGCCACGCAGACGGCGATCCTCACAGCGTCGGACACGGGCCCGTCGGACCCGGGTCTCGGCAACTCGCTCGCCATCTCCGGCAACACGATCGCCGCGGGCGCCGCCGGCGCGACAGTCGACGGCAACGCCGGCCAGGGCGCGGTGTTCGTGTTCGTCGAGCCGGCGGGCGGCTGGGTGAACGCCACCGAGACCGCGGAGCTGACGGCCACCGGCGGCGCCCCACGCGATGCACTTGGCTTCTCGGTCGCCATGTCGGGCAGCACGATCGTTGCGGGCGCGTTCGGCGTCGGCGGCTTCCTGGGCGCGGCGTACGTCTTCGTCGAGCCGGCTGGGGGCTGGGTGAGCGGCACCCAGACCGCCGAGCTGACCGACGCCAACGACACCACTGAGAACGAGGTTGGCTATTCCGTCGCGATTTCGGGTGACACGATCGTCGCCGGCGCGCCTTACGCAACGGTCGCAGGCAACACCTACGAGGGCGCGACGTACGTGTTCGTGGAACCGGCGGGCGGCTGGTCGAATGCCACTGAGACGGCCGAGCTAACGGCTTCGGCCGGCGCTGCGAACGATGTGTTCGGCTTCTCGGTCGCGATGTCGGGTGGCACCATCGTCGCCGGCGCGCCCTACGCAACCGTCGACGTTCTCGATGGCCAGGGTGCCGCCTACGTGTTCAACTCGCAGTCGCCGCAGACGATCAACTTCACTTCAACGCCGCCCGTCACCGCGACGGTCGGCGGGACCTACACCGTCACTGCGACCGGTGGCGCGTCGGGCAACCCGGTGACCTTCACGATCGACTCGTCGAGCAGCGTTGGGGCGTGTTCGATCTCCGTCGCGACGGTCACCTTCACCGGGGCGGGGAGTTGCGTGATCGATGCGAACCAGGCCGGCGACGCCGGCTATCTGGCCGCCACGCAGGTCGACCAGGCGATGACGGTGACGGTGACCGCGACGGGTGTCGGTGCGCTGAGCCGCAGCTACGTCGACGGCTCGGCCAAGTACCAGTCGTCGGGCGCGGTCGCGAAAGCCGTGGTGAACCTGGCGACGAGCCTGCTGTCCGCGGTGCTCGGGCCGGTTGGGCCGCATCTACCGCCGGCGCTGAACACCGCGCTGATCAACACCTACAAGCTCGGTGTCGCAGTGCTGCAGGCCGAGGGGTGGCTGACCGCCGGCCAGGCCGCGACCCTGGACGCCGCGGCGTCCGAGCTCTGACGGCACGGACCAGCCAAGCGCGCGACCCTCACCCGCCGGTCGGTCCGAAGCGCTCGGCGCGGATCGCCTCCGGGCGATGTCCCATCGCCACCAGGAGGTCGGCGGCGCGCTCCACGAACGGCGTCGGGCCGCAGACGAAGATCGCCGGGTTCGCGGCGGGTGCGGGCAGCACCGCGGCGAGCATCTCCGCGTCGATGCGGCGGGCGAAGCCGTCCCAGCCGGGAGGCTGGTCGCGCGTGAGGGTGAAGCGGATCTCCAGCTCGTCGCGCTGCGCGTGGCGCACCAGCTCCTCGCGGTAGAGGACGTCCTCCCAGCGTCGTGCCGAGACGAGCAGCGCAAGCGCGGCGGGCGAGTGCTGCGCGGCGTGGTGGCGGAGCATCGCCATCAGCGGCACGAGTCCGGAGCCGCCGGCGACCAGCGCCAGCGGGCCGCCGTCGGATGCCCGCCACGTGAAGGGGCCGCCGATCGGCCCGCGCAGCTCGAGCGGGTCGCCCGGGCGCAGCTCGTCCACCAGGTAGGGCGAGACCTCGCCGTCGTCGATCCGCTCGACCGTCAACGCGACGTGCTCCTCCTCCGGCGCGGAGGCGATCGAGTAGGAGCGCTGCGCCTGGTAGCCGTCAGGCGCTGTCAGGCGCACGTCGACGTGCTGCCCGGCGGTCTGGCCGGGCCAATCCACAACATCCAGCACGATAGTGCTGGCATGAGAAGTTTCCGCGACGATCTCGAGCACGGTTGCGGTGTACCAGACGATCGGCGTGCGTCTGTCGGTCAGTCGTTCCAGTAGCGCTGCTCCAGCCAGGGGTCGCCGCGGTTGTGGTAGCCCGCGGCCTCCCAGAAGCCCGGCTCGTCGGCGACCGTGACGGTCAGACCGCGCACCCACTTCGCGCTCTTCCAGAAATACAGGTGTGGGACCAGCAGCCGCGCCGGCCCGCCGTGCTCGGGCTCGAGCGGCAGGCCGTCGAAGCTGTGCACCACCCAGGCCCGGCCGCCCGTGAGGTCGGCGAGCGCGACGTTGGTGGTGTAGCCACCGTCGCTCCAGGCGGTCGCGAACGCGCCCTGCGTGTCCACGCCGTCGAGCAGGGTGTCGATCGAGACGCCGGTCCAGCTCGTGCCGAGCTTCGACCATTTCGTGACACAGTGAATGTCGACCGTGAAGGTCTCCGACGCGAGCGCCACGAACTGCGGCCAGCGCCACGACCGCGCGGCGTCGACGGCGCCGTCGATCGTGAAGCTCCAGTCCGCCGTCGGCGTGCGCGGCGTCGGGCCGGCGGAGAGCACCGGAAAGTCATCGACGACGTACTGTCCCGGCGGGATCCGTGCCGGGTCGATGTCGCGGCGTGGACGGCCGCGGAAGCCACGTGAGATAGGCGCCATCGGCTCCTCCGATCGAGGTACGCGGACGCTACCGCACGCGCGCAGCGGACCGCGACCGGGCCGCCCTGCAATGATCCGCGCGCGTGATGACGGGAACCAGCGAGGCGGCCGAGCGTCGGGCCGCGATGCCGGCGGGAACCGAGCGTTTCCTCGAGACCCGCTCGCTGCGCGCCGATCACCGCCGTCTCGCGGCGCTGCTGCAGCCGGGGATGTCGGTGCTCGACGTCGGCTGCGGCTCGGGGGCGATCACGCGCGGCATCGCCGAGGCGGTTGGCGCCGGCGGCCGCGTGGTCGGCATCGACATCAGCGAGCAGCTGCTCGCGCGGGCGCTGACGACGCACGGCGGCCCGCCTAACCTCGAGTTCGAGATCGCGGACGTGACCAGGCACCGCTACCGCGACGAGTTCGACGTCGTCACCGCCGCCCGCGTGCTGCAATGGCTCGCCGACCCGCGCGCGGCGCTCGCGAGCATGGTCGCCGCCGCCAAGCCCGGCGGGCAGATCATCGTGCTCGACTACAACCACCTGCGGGCGCGCTGGGAGCCGGAGCCACCTGAGCCGTTCAGCCGCTTCTACGATGCCTTCCTCGCCTGGCGCGCCGACGCCGGCATGGACAACGAGATGGCCGACCATCTCGCCGCGATGATGACCGAGCTCGAGCTGGCGGACGTGACCGCGACGCAGGAGCTCGAGGTGACCTCGCGCGGTGACGGCGACTTCGAGACGCGGATGGCCCTTTGGCCGGGGGTGATCGCCACCCGCGGGCACCAGCTCGTCGCCGACGGCCTGCTCGACGAGGCCGGGCGTGAGGCGGCGGGGGAGGCCTTCGCGCGGTGGATCGCCACCGACGCGCGCAGCCAGACGCTGCACCTGCTCGCCGTCAGCGCCCGCAAGCCGCTCTCGCACTGAGTGAGCGCTTCGGGCCGGCGCCCACGCCCACGCGAAAGACGCCCGCACCCCGCCGCCCCGGCCCCGCGCCGTCACCCGCACCGCGCCACCTCGACCCATAGCTGCGCAAAGCCGCTCGCGCATTAGCAGGGGCATACCCGGCCTTGAGGACCGCCTAAGGTCGGTGCCTAGTATGTGGAGCATGACCTTCCCCGAAGACCCCTCCCAGGGCCCGGACGAGAGCCCTTCGCAGGGCCCGTTCGGGACCCCGCCGCCGCCGGCCCCGACCGAGCGTCAGCCGCACGCTCCGTACGGCAGCCCGCCGCCGCCGCCCCCCGCCGCTGAGCGCCACTCCTTCGGCCCGTACACGAGCACGCCGCCGCCCACCCCGCCGACCGAGCGTCATGCGCATGTCGCGTTCGGCGAACCGCCGGCCGCGACGCCGCCCGCTCCCGTGTTCCGCCGGCCGCTGGCCGCCGCGATCCTGGTGATCGTGTTTGCCGCGTTCGGCGGCGCCGCCCTCGCCCACTTCCTGTGGCCTTCGAACACGCCGTCGTCGTCGCTCGGGCTCGTGCCGGGCTTCTCCGGCCTGCCGTCCGGCAGCGGCTTCAACCCCGTTCAGCCGCAGACCAACGGCGGCTCCGGCGTGAGCACGCCGCGGGCGGACGCTGCGGTCGCCTCGCGAATCGATCCGGGCCTGGTCGACGTCAACACCGAGACCAGCGACGGCGCGGCCGCCGGCACCGGCATGGTCGTGACCTCGAACGGCGAGGTGATCACCAACAACCACGTGATCTCCGGCGCCACGAAGATCTCCGTCTACGACATCGGCAACGGCCGGACCTACAGCGCGCAGGTGGTCGGCTACGACCGCAGCCAGGACGTCGCCGTGATCCAGCTCCAGAGCGCGTCCGGCCTCTCGACGGTGCCGCTCGGCGACTCCTCCACGCTCCGTGTCGGCAGCTCCGTGGTCACAATCGGCAATGCCGGGGGCGTCGGCGGCACGCCGACCGTCGCGGGCGGCTCGGTCGCCGCGCTGGACCGCTCGATCACGGCCGGCGACAGCTACGAGGCCGGCAACACCGAGCGCTTGAAGGGCGTGATCCAGATCAACGGCTCGCTCGAGCCGGGCGATTCCGGCGGCCCGCTGGTCAGCGGCGGCAAGGTGGTCGGCATGGACACCGCGGCGTCGACGAACTTCAGCTTCCAGTCCTCCGCCGGCGGTGAGGGTTTCGCGATCCCGATCGACCAGGTCGTCACGATCGCCAGCCGGATCGTCGCCGGACAGAGCTCCGGCGTCATTCACATCGGCGCGACCGCGCTGATCGGCGTCTACGTCTCCAACAGCACCAAGTGCCTCAACCAGTCCACGGGCGTTTCGGGCACCGGCTCGGGCGCCGCCGGCGCGCTGGTCTGCGGCGTCGTCCAGGGGACCCCCGCCGCGTCGACGGCGCTCGCCTCCTCCGGCGTCGCCAGCAACAGCTACGACACGATCACCGGCCTCGCCGGTCGCTCCGTCACCTCCGCGGCCTCGCTGCTCTCACTGATGGACACCCACCACCCGGGGGACCGTGTCACGGTGACCTGGGTCGACCCGTCGGGCAACTCGCACAGCGCCACGATCACGCTCGTGAGCGGGCCGGCCGACTGATCTTCTTATACCGGCGCCACTGGCGCCGGACCGTTGACAGCGTGCCGTGACGAACGCGGCGGCGGGTCGGCCACGCCGCCGTTTCAGGCGAGGATTGGCGCCGCGCGCCGTAGCCGTGCGCCGGAGGCGTCCAGGACCTTCCAGTAGGCCGCTTCGTAGGTCGCCGCGACGACGCTCACGTCACAGTGCTCGGTGACCCAGGCGCGGCAGGCGCGCGGGTCGATCTGCCCGAGCAGCCCCAGCGCCGCGACCATCGCCGCCTCATCGGCGACGACGAAGCCGGTGACGCCGTCCACGACCAGCTCGCGAACCGCGCCCTCGTCGAACGCCAGCACCGGCTTGCCGCACGCCAGCGCCTCGATGATCACCATCCCGAACGGCTCCTCCCAGCGGATCGGCATCAGCAGCGCCCGCGCACCGGCGAACAGGCTCTTCTTCAGCACCCCGCCGACCTCGCCGGCGAAGCGCACGCGCACGCCGTCGATGTGCGGTTTGACCTCGCGTTCGAAGTACTCGCGCTGGCCGGGCTGCACGACGCCGGCGAGCACGAGGTCACGGCCGGCCGCTCGCGCGATCTCGATCGCCCGGTGCGCGCCCTTCTCCGCCGTCATCCGCCCGATCCACAGCAGGTAGCCGTCGCCGGCGGGCGCGAACGGCCACGCGTCGACGTCGATCGGGTTGGGGATCGCCCCCACCGTGTGGAGGTTCGGCGGGCCGCTCGCGAGCTGCGCGTGGCTGATCCCGGCGACCCACGCCTTGTGCCCGTGGTGGGCGTAGAAGCTCCGCGTCTGCGGCGTGAAGGGGCCGTGGAGGGTGTGCAGCATCGGCGTCCGCAGGCGGTCCGCCATCGCCAGTCCGGTGAAGCCGCAGTGGTCGTGGACGATGTCGAAGCCGAGGCCCTCGCCGTGGGCGGCGTCGATCGCCGCGAACGCCCGCGCGACGTGGTCGGCTTCGTAGAGCGAGCGTTCGATCTCGTGCGGGTGCGCGGCGTCGAGCAGCGGCACGATCTTGGCGCTGGAGCGCGAGCCGGGGGCGCAGAACAGCGTCACGTCGTGGCCGCGCTCGACGAGCCCCTCGGTGAGGTCGGCGACGACGGCCTCGACGCCGCCGTAGCCGGCCGGGGGCACCGGGATCCACGGGGGCGCGAGCATCGCGATCGTGAGCGCGCGTCGCCCTGGTTGGCGGGTTGGGTCGATCGTGCTGCGGTCGAGCGGGTCGCGCATGTTTGGATCCTCGAAGCGTCCCCTCAGGGGTACGCCCACCGGGCTGAGAGGATTCGAAAGCGCCGGGCGCGCGTGAGGAGCGGATGCCCCTCGTCCACGGGCCTCGTCGGGCCCGTCGGGTGATGCGATTCTAGCAGCGCTCCATTCAGCGCCCGCGGGGCTTGCGTTCCTTCGGCTCGACCGGCGGGAAGCTCTTGCGTTCCTTCGGTGTCATCTGCCGGATCGTCAGCGAGCCGTCCTTCACCTGGGCCTTGATCTCGTCCAGCTTCTTGGTCCGCTGCTCGGCGGCCCGCTCCGCGTGCGTGCTCATCCACACATTCTACTCCGCGCCCCGGCGCACGATCGGTGACACTGACGCCGATGCATCCGGACCTCGATCGCTGGCTGCAGGGGCCGGCGGTGGGCACGCGCCACCGCCGTGAGAGCAGTGCGGCCGCCGAGGAGCTGTGGCGTGCGGCGGCCACGGTCACGCTGCGCGACTGCCGCCTGCTCGGGCGCCTGGTCGGTGTGCGCCTGCCGGGCGCCCGCCCGGAGATGACCTTCGACGCGCTGTTTCGCGCCCCGCCGTTCCTGCCGCTCGACGAGGGCCCGACCTGGGCGCTGTCGGGGCTCTGCGGGCGGATCTGGACGGTGCGCGGCGAGCTCGGCCGGCTCGATCACCCGCAGGCCTTCCTCGACTGGCGCGAGCCGGGCACGGTGCGCGTCCTGTTCGCCCATTGGGCGGCGCCGCTCGAACGCGGCGCGGAGCTTCGCAGCGAGGTCCGCATCGCCCCGGTGGACCGCCGCGCCGCCGTCTACCTGCGCGCGCTCGAGCCCTTCATCGCCGCCTTTCAGGGCCTCGTCGGGCTCGAGACGCTCTCGCTGGCCGTTCGCCGCGCCGAGCAGCAGGCCACGCTCTAACGCAACCGCAGCACGACGAGCGCGATCGCGAGCAGCGTCACGGCGACCGCGCAGGCCGACAGGGCGCCCTCCAGCGGCGCCGCGAGCGAGCGCGCGTCCAGCGCGATCACCCGTCCGTCGCGCAGCCGCTGCTCACCGTTGACCGAGACGGTGCGCCGGCGCAGCTCCCGCGCCGGGCTCGACAGTCGCCGCTGCGCGAGGCTGAGCGCGAAGCACGCGCCGGCGGCGAGCACGCCGGCGGGATGGATCGCCAGCGCGTTGACCCAGAAGCCGGTGGCCGCCGGAAAGGCGCCCCAGGCCAGCGCGAACCACAGGTCGGTGTGGAAGCGGCCGCCGAACCATTCGAGGTCGTAGGCGAGGACGAGGAACACGCCGGCTGCGGTGAACGGCAGCAGGCTGAGCGACACCGTTGCGGCGCCGTAGATCCCGATCGCCGCGGCCGCGCCCAGTCCGACGAGCGCCAGCGCGATCAGCGCCCGGTCGGGCAGCCGTGTGCGCAGCGGCCGCCCGCGCAGCTCGTCGAGCGCGTGCGCCGCGACGCCGACCGCGAGGAAGAAGGCCGCGAGCGCCGCGAGCAGCCGCCCGGCGTGCAGCTGCGGCGCCATCGCGGCGCCGATCGCGACGTAGCTGAGATGCCACGCGGTGTAGGGCGGATGCAGCAGCGTGACGAGGTCGCGCCAGCCGCCGGCGGCCAGCGCGTAGAAGGCCGGCCGCTCAGCCGGCGGTGCGGCGCGCGCCATCCCTCTCGCCAGTCGTCACGACGCCGGCGCCGAAGCTCATCACCCGCGTCCGGACGGCGCCGATCCCCGCCGCCTCCCAGTCCGCCTGGAGGCTCGCGAGCGGATGGCGGGCGTAGAAGTCGGGGATGCTCGCGGCGAGGAACCGCCCGACCTGTGCCCATTCGCCCGACAGCGCCCGCGCGAGCGCCGGCAGCCCAACGCGCGTGTAGGCGCTCCACAGCGCGTGCCATGGCTGCTGCGCGGGCTCGCCGAACTCGAGCGACGCGATCCGACCGCCGGGCGCGACGACGCGGGCCAGTTCGCGCAGCGTCGCCGCCGGATCGTCGACGTAGCGCAGCAGGTAGGTGAAGGTGAGGTGGTCGAAGGAGCCGTCGGCGAACGGCAGCTGCTCGGCCCGGCCCTCGACCAGCGTGATCCGCCGCGCGAGCTCCGGCGCGCGCGCGAGTCGCGCGCGCGCGCCCGCGAGCATCTGCGGGCTCTGGTCGACGCCGACCACCTCGACGTCGTAGCGGCGCACGAGCGCGCGCGCGACGAGCCCGGTGCCGGTCGCCACGTCGAGAACCCGCTGGCCGGGACGCGCGGCCACCGCCGCCACCATCGCGGCCCGCCAGCGCGGATCCTGGCCGAAGCTGAGCACCGCCCCGGCGCGGTCGTAATGGCGGGGCAGCCCGGCGAAGAGCGCGAGCGCCTGCTCGTTGCGGGTGGCGGTCGCGGCGGTGCCGCGACCTTCTGGATGCTGCTCACGGGAGGGATCGGCGCGGCTCGTGCGCGAATCATGCCGGGTGCCGGCGAGCTTGGCCCGCAGACAGGCACGCGAGGCCGAGCCGGGAGGCGCCGGTCGGCGCTGGGAGGCGGTTTCTGCCTGTGTGGCAGCCCCGGGCGTCCCTGTGTCCTCGCGGATACGACGTCGGCCGGATCCTGCGTCATGGGTCCGACCGGCCGAATTGCGGCCGGCGCCATGACCACGCGCTCCGCCGACGGCGCAATCGTCTTGCTGGGCCGCTAGCTTTGTAGGACGGTAAACCTTTAGTTGGGAGGGATTACGGTCGTGAGAATACGAGGACACGCAGTTTTGAGATGGCGCGCAGCAATCGCTTTGGCCCTGTCCGCCGGGGTCGTCGCGGTGATCGCTTTGGGCGGTTCGTCAGCCGCCACGGCGGCGTCGTCGACGCCGACCGTGCAGATGGTGGCCGGCGTGTTTCCGCAGTCGCTGGACCCGGGGCTCGACTACACGACCCAGGGCGGGGAGGTCAACTGGCTCGTCTACACCGGCCTGACCACCTACAAGCACTCGAGCGGCGTCGCGGGAGGCGACCTCATACCGGGGCTTGCCACGGCGTTGCCGGTGATCTCCAACGGCGGCAAGACCTACACGGTGACGCTGCGCAAGGGGCTCGTCTTCTCCAATGGCAAGCCTGTCCTGGCGAGCGACTTCCTCTACACCGTGGAGCGTGCGATCAAGATCCCGTGGGGCGGCTCGGGTGAGTTCATCACACCCGTGATCCAGGGCGCCACGGCCTACTCGACCGGCAAGGCGAGCACGATCAGCGGCATCACGACCGACAACGCCACCGGCAAGATCGTGATCCAGCTGACGGCGCCGTACGGCCCGTTCGACAACGTGCTCGCGTTCCCAGCGCTCGGCATCATCCCGAGCGGCTTCGGCTTCAAGGTGCAGCCGACGAGCCCGCCGCCGGGCGTCGGGCCCTACGAGGTGACGAACATCGTCGCCAACCAGTCCTACGACGTCGTCAGGAACCCCCACTGGGCCGCGGAGGCGATTCCGGGGATTCCTGCCGGTTACGACAACGTGGACGTCAAGGTGAACTCGAACGTCACGGCCAACGCCCTGTCGGTGCTTAACAACAGCGCCGACATCTTCGACTGGGCCGACACGATCCCGGGCAGCCTGCTGCCCCAGATCGAGTCGAAGGCTGCGGACCGCTACAAGCTCGTCAACCTCGGCGGCTCGACGTACTACATCTTCCTGAACGCCCAGGAGAAGCCGTTCAACAACCAGCTCGCCCGCGAGGCCGTCGTGACCGGCCTCAACCAGGACGAGATGTCGCGTCTCGGGTCGGGCACGCTGCAGCCGGCCTGCTACTTCCTGCCGCCCGCCGTTCCAGGCCATCCGACGGCTCCCTGCCCCTACGGGACCCCGGGGACCGGCAACCTGGCCAAGGCCCAGGCGCTGGTCAAGGCGTCGGGGATGGAGGGCCAGCCGGTGACCGTCTGGAGCGAGGCGCGTGACCCGCGCCAGCAGTGGATGACCTACTACACCTCGTTCCTGAACTCGATCGGGTTCAAGGCGACGCAGAAGGTGATCGCCGACGCGA
>CAZABN010000015.1:0-30912 GCA_964483345.1 uncultured Solirubrobacteraceae bacterium | reverse complement strand
GCATTCGGCACAGGCGGTTCGCCGAGTCGCGGTAGTCCATCACCGTCGAGCGCTTAACGCGCGCCTCGTGCTCCTCGTAGCGCAGCCACTCGTCCGCGGCCTCGCGAAGCGTCACCGGCTTGCGTACGCGCACCGAACGCGTCGCGCGCGGTGCCTGTGCGAGCAGTTCCTCGAGCGCCTCGCTCGCGTCTCTCGGCGTCATGTAGGCGTGGGAGGGCTTGGGACCGTCGGCGGTGCGCCAGCGCGGCGCGCCACGCGCGGTCTGCCCATGTGCCTTGACCCAGGCCGGCCCGAGCTTCTTCTGATGCTGCCCCTCGGCGTCGCGCCACTTCGCGTACCAGACGCGCCCGTCTTGGCGCTCGGCGACGTAGAGGTGACCTGTCGGCTTGTGTGCCTCGGTCGTGCTCATCGCCATATTGTCACCCACGAATCCGGTGGGCGAAGCGCCGAATCCGGTGGGCCAGCGATGTCCCGCTGATGTCCCTCAGATGTCCGTGGCGCGTCCCCCAGGCGTCCCCAACTCGACCGAACTCAACAGCACTCGACGCAAGTACAGGCTGCAAAACGGCTCCTTTCTGAAACTCAACAGCACGGCTTGGCTTGAACTTAGGAGCCGGTGGGCGAAAGCCCTTGGGGGTTCAAGTCCCTCCGCCCGCATCTTTCGCTCGCCCGCCGCGGGGGAGCCGACCTGCGCTGCGCCGACCGGGCGACTGCGGGCTTGCTACGCCTGCATGCCGGTGCGGATCGCCGGGCGGTAGCTGTCGGAGAACTCCTGGAACAGGCCGGTGACGACGAACGCCACCTGTTCGCCGATGTCCACGGCGTTGTCGGCGACGCGTTCGATCGCGCGGGCCACGAGCACCATGTAGGTCGCCCATTCGCGCGTGTCGGGATCGTCGCCGGCGGCCAGCGCGGCGTTGAAGACCTCGCGGTTGAGCTTGTTGATCTCGCCGTCCTGGCGGATCAGGTCGATCGCGACCGGAAGGTCGCGTTCCTGGAAAGCGGTCTTGCACTGCGCGACCGCCGCGCGCGCGAGCGCCCCCATGTGGCCGAGCAGCGCGAGCACGTCGTCCTGGGCGGGCGGCTCGTGGCCGGAGAGCGGGATCAGCTTCGCGATGTTCACGCACTGGTCGCCCATCCGCTCGACGTGCATGATCATGTGCAGCAGCGCCGCGACCAGGCGCAGGTCGCCGGCCACCGGGGTCTGGCGGGCGAGCAGCGAGAGGATGCCCTGGTGGACCTCCAGATAGCGCCCGTCGACGCGGTCGTCGTCGGCGATCACCATGCGTGCGAGCGACACGTCCTGGAGTGCGAGCGCTTCGAGCGTGCGGTCGAGCTGCTCGATCACGATGTCGATCGCGCCGAGCGCCTGGCGCTCGAGCTCCGCGAGCTCCTGGTGGAAGTGCGGTCGCAGATCCTGTTCGGTGGGTGCGGCGGTGCCGTCCGGCGCCGGGGCGTTCATCCGAACCGGCCCGTGACGTAGTCCTCGGTGCGCTTGTCCGACGGCCGCGTGAAGAGCTTCTCGGTGTCGTCGTACTCGACCAGCACGCCGGTGCGCTTGCCGCCGCTGACGTCGAGGCTGAAGAACGCGGTGCGCTCGGCGACGCGCGCCGCCTGCTGCATGTTGTGGGTGACGATCACCAGCGTGTAGTCGCGCTTGAGGTCCTGCATCAGCTCCTCGACCAGCGCCGTCGCGATCGGGTCGAGCGCCGAGCACGGCTCATCGAGCAGCAGCACGTCGGGTTCGATCGCGATCGCGCGGGCGATGCACAGGCGCTGCTGCTGGCCGCCGGAAAGCCCGAGCGCGGAGCCCTTCTGGCGATCCTTGACCTCGTCCCACAGCGCGGCGCCACGCAGCGCCTTCTCGACCCGCTCGTCGAGGTTCTGCTTGAGCCCGAGGATCCGGGGCGCCCAGGCGATGTTGTCGTAGATCGACTTCGGGAAGGGGTTGGGGCGCTGGAAGACCATGCCGATCCGCCGGCGCACCTCGACCGGGTCGACGCCGCTGGCGTACATGTCGTGGCCGTGGTAGAGCACCTCGCCGCCGACGCGGAAGCCGGGGATCGAGTCGTTCATCCGGTTGAGCGTGCGCACCACGGTGCTCTTGCCGCAGCCGGAGGGGCCGATCATCGCGGTGATCACGTTCTTGTGCATCTGCATGCTGAGCCCCGACACCGCCAGCGTCGCGCCGTAGTAGAGGTCGACGTCGCGCAGCTCGAACACCACGTCGCGGGTGGCGAGGTCGGTGTGCTCGCGGCTCGTGACCGCGAGCGCGGCGAGCGGCGCGTCGGTCGCGGCGTCGGTCTCGGGCTGACTGCCTTCCATCGGCTCAGCGCTCCTTGTTGTGTTCGTTTCGCTCACCGTGACACGATCTTTCGCCGCTGGCGTGCGAGCATGGCGCGGGCTCCCAGGTTGCCGATAAGTATGAACACGATCAGGACGAGGGCCGCGCCCCACGCGCGGGCGTGATCGGCGGGGAACGCCGACTCGGAGTCCTGGAAGATGAGATACGGGATGTTCGGCAGCGCGGTGCCGAAGATGTTCACCGTGGTGCTGTTCGAGAAGATCGACGTCGTGAAGAGCAGCGGCGCCGTCTCGCCGGCCGCGCGCGCGATCGCCAGCACGGTGCCGGTGAGGATGCCGCCGAGCGAGCTCGGCAGCACGATGCCGAGGATCGTGCGCCAGCGGCTCATGCCGAGGGCGTGCGACGCGTCGCGCAGCTCGCGCGGCACGAGCATCAGCATCTCGCCGGTTGCGCGCGCCACGAGCGGCACCATGATGATCGAGAGCGCGAAGGATCCGGCCCAGCCGGCCTGCTGGTGCCCCTCGATCAGCAGGCCGTAGACGAACACGCCGATCACGATCGACGGCATGCCGTTGAGCAGGTCGAGCACCAGTCGGATCGGACGCGCCGTGCGCGGTGTCGAGAACTCGGTCAGATAGATCGCGATCAGCACCCCGAACGGCAACGCCATCACGGTGGCCAGCGCGACGATCAGGCCGGTGCCGACGATCGCGCTGGCGATGCCGCCGCCGACGGCGCCGAGGCCGACCGACGGGTCCTTGAAGAGGAACGAGATCGAGAGCTGGCTCGCGCCCTTCTCCGCGACCGTCACGAGCACGATCACGAGGACTGCCACGGCGAACACGGCCGCGGTGGTCGCGATGCCGCGCATCAACCGGTCGGTGCGCCGGCGCCGGCGCAGATTGCCGGCGGCGGTCAGCGGCCGGGTGGGGTCGAGCGTCGGGCCGCCCGCATCGAACGCGCTCATCGCGCGACCAGTCCCTGCCTGTGGGCCGAGCGGCGAACGATCAGCTGGGCGGCGAGGTTGACCGCGAGCTCGATCACGAGCAGGATCACCGCGCAGAAGAAGAGCGAGGAGACCTGGATGTTGGTCGTACCGGGGAACTGCTCGGCGAGGCGGCTGCCCAGCGTGTCGCCGTTCCCGAACAGGCTGTTGCCGATCAGCGAACCGCTGCCGATCGTCTGGGTGACCGCGATCGCCTCGCCGAGCGCGCGGCTCAACCCGAGGATCGTGGCGGCGGCGATGCCGGCCCGCTGCGAGTCCAGCACGACCCCGCGAATCATCTCCCAGCGCGTCGAGCCGAGCGCCAGCGCCCCGTCCTTCAGCTCGCGTGGGACGGTGAGGAAGATGTCACGGGTGATCGCGGCGATGATCGGCAGCGCCATCAGCGCGAGAACGATCCCGGCGGTGAAGATGCCGTCCCCGGTCGGGTTGGGAGGGCCGAACAGCGGGATGAAGCCCAGGACGTCGTGGAATGCCGGCTCGATCGTGTTCTTCAGGAACGGGCCGAGGAAGATGAGCCCCCAGAAGCCGATGATCACACTCGGGACGGCGGCGAGCAGTTCGACCAGCGGACCGATCAGCGCGCCGGCCCTTCCGGGCGCGAGCAGGCTGAGATAGACGCCGATCGCGATGCCGAGCGGTCCTGCGACCACCAGCCCGATCGTGGACGTGACGGCGGTGCCGAAGATCAGCGTGCCGGCCCCGAACACCCCCGAGTTCCTGACGCCGATGGAGGTCGACGGGTTCCAGGTGGAATGCCACAGGAAGGAGAGACCGAACCTCGAGATCGCCAGGCTCGCACCCGAGACCAGCTTGACGATGATCAGGACGAGGACGGCGATCGCCACGAGCGAGGCGAGGATCGTCAGGCCGACGAGCAGGCGGTCGCCGAGGCGATCCGCGAGACGGCGGGTGGACGAGAGCGGGGCTGCCGCAGGCGAGGCGGTCGTCACGCCCTCAGCCTAACCACACGCGGACCGCCCCTTCCGGGCTGTTCACAACTTGATAACAGCCGGTTCACCGCTCCGTAACCGCTGGGGTCACCCCTCCGGAGATGCTCTCCTTCAACCGGAATACAACAGGAGGCATTTTGCGTATCAAGCGCTTCATCCCCATGCTCGGGCTGCTCGCGGCCGTCGCCGCGGGGACGCTCGGCACCACGACCGGCACCGCCCTCGCGGGGACCACCCTGACGGGCGCCGGGTCCTCACTCGTCGCTCCGTTTGTGGAGAACGTGTTCGACCCCGACTTCCAGACCAAGTACGGCACCGCGGTGACCTACGGCTCGGTTGGCTCCGGCATGGGCGTCACCGACATCAGCGGCAAGACCGTGGACTTCGGCGCCTCGGACGCTCCGCTCACCAGCGCGCAGGTGACAGGCTGCACCGGCTGCGTCGAGATCCCGTGGGTGCTTTCAGCCACCGCGCTCGATTACAACCTCGCCGGCGTGAGCCATCTGTACCTGACCGGCCCGGTGATCGCCGAGATCTTCCTCGGAACGATCACCAACTGGGATTCCCCGGTGATCGCCAAGCTCAACAAGGGCGAGACGCTCCCGAATGAGACGATCACGCCGGTCTGGCGCAACGACAGCTCCGGCGACACCGATGTGTTCACCAGCTATCTCTCGAAGGTGAGCCTGGACTGGGCGGACAAGGTCGGCTCCGGAACGTCGGTCTCCTTCCCGGTTGGCACGGGCGCCAAGGGCAACAGCGGCGTTGCCCAGGTCGTCGCCAACACCCCGGGCGCGATCGGCAATAACTCGTGGTTCTACATCCGCGAGGCGGGGCTGAAGGCGGTGGGGATCGAGAACGCCGCCGGCAACTACGAGTATCCCTACGCGCCAAACCTCGTCGCTGCGGCGGCGCTGTTGAAGGCCACGCCCGTTCTCAGCACCCTCTCGTCAAGCAACGCGACGCAGTTCGCAACCGACCTCTCGCTGGTCGACCCGCTCTACCAGAAGCCGAAGAAGGGCAAGAAGCCGACCACGGCGCAGAAGGATGAGCAGGTCGCCTACCCGATGTCGACCTTCAGCTATGTCATCGCGCGTCCCGACGACGCGAACATCGCGCTGGTGAAGGAGTTCATCGCGTTCGCCCTCTCGTCCGCCGAGCAGGCGAAGGGGATCGGCGGCACGCTGCAGTTCGCGCCGCTGCCCGCGGCGATTGTGAAGGCCGACAACGCGGCGGTCAACAGCCTGTAGCGCGCGCTGACGCGTGACGAGCTGATGCCTCCTGGGGGCGCGATCGGCAGGACGCCGGTCGCGCCCCGCTCGTCTAGCGCACCCGGGCGAAGCTTCAGTCGCGGGTGAGCAGCAGCGCGAGCGTCGGGCAGGCGTCCGCGGCGCGGCGGGCGTGCGCCTCGAGATCGCGCGGGATCGCCTCGGGGTTGATGATCGGGTAGCCCCACTCGTCCAGGCGGATCCACTCAGGGAACAGCTCCGCGCAGAGGCCGTGCGCGTGACAGCTGATCGGGTTGACGCGGATCTTCACCGCGCGCCGCCGCGGGGAGGGATGCGCAACAGGGCCTCGGCGCCGCAGGCCGGGCAGGCGCCTTCGCGTGCGTGCTCGTCGAAGGCGTCGGGGAAGCTCGCGAGGGCGGTTGAGACGAAGTGCGCGAGGCCGTCCGGCAGGTGGCAGGCGCCACGGCCAGGTAGCGAGGTGGTCCAGCGGCCGAGGTCGGCGAGCGCGCCGGGCTGCGCGCTGCCCTGCGCGATCGCCTGCAGCGTGCGGGCGATCGCGGCGCTGCCGTGCACACAGGGGCCGCACTGGTTTGCCGTCTCGGTCGCGAGATAGATCGCCACGCGAACCGTCTCCGCGACCGGACAGGAGGCGGCGGGCAGCGCCACGACGACGCCGCAGCCGAGTGCCGCGTTGTGGTGGGCGAGGCCGGCGTCGGAGAGCGCGAGTTCCGAGACGAGCGCGGCCGGCAGCCACGAGCCGAAGTAGCCGCCGATCAGCATCCCGGCGATGGCGCCCCGCAGGCCGCCGGCGGCGGCGAGCAGGCGCTCCAGCGCGGTGCCGCACTCGATCTCGTAAACGCCCGGGTCGTTGACCGCACCGAGCACCGTGACGAGCGTCGAGCCGGGCTCCGCCTCCGTTCCCAGCTGGGCGTACCAGTCGACGCCGTGGCGAGCGATCAGCGCGAGGTGGGCGAGCGTCTCGACGTTCTGCACGAGGGTCGGGCGCCTGCGCACGCCGCGCGCGGTCGGGCGCGGTGGGATGAACGTGGGTCGCGGCGGGCCGCCGTTGATCTGCGAGACCAGCGAGGTCTCCTGGCCTGTCAGGAAGGTGTCGGCGGCGGCGAA
This sequence comes from uncultured Solirubrobacteraceae bacterium, assembly GCA_964483345.1. Classification (GTDB taxonomy): domain Bacteria; phylum Actinomycetota; class Thermoleophilia; order Solirubrobacterales; family Solirubrobacteraceae; genus Palsa-513. The sequence continues at coordinate 24,297 of CAZABN010000015.1, read as the reverse complement.
CAACTCGAAGCGAACCGCGTCGACGCCCGCCGCGCGCCGCTGCTTCAGTGCATGCTCGAGGCTTGCCCGGGCGTCGGAGTTCGACCGTTCGAAGGCGACGATCACGCGCTCCGCCCCGACCGCGCGTGCGGCGAGCGTCGCACCGTCCAGCACGAGGTGCGGCAGCTCGCTCAGGAGCAGCGCGTCCTTGCCGCTCATCGGCTCGCTCTCGCAGCCGTTCGCGACGACAATCGCCTGCCCGCGACTCGCGCGCACGGCGCGCATCTTGACCGCCGACGGGAAGCGGGCGCCGCCGCGGCCGCGCAGCCTCGCGCGCTCCGCCAACTCGACGATCGCGCCGCCGTCGAGGCGCGCCGCCGAGGGCAGCGGCCCATGGACCGCGAGATGGCGGTCGTGCACGGCCATCCCGCGGTGCGAGATACCGGCGAGCAGGCGCGGTAGCGCGACGTCGATGCCGGTCGCGCTCACGGCGTCGGACTCACCTGGACGGTGCCGCTCGCCGAGTCGCCGCCGGTGATCCGCAGGCTGACGGCGAGCGTGAGCGCCTGGCCGTCGGCGGAGGTCACGCGCGCGCCGATGTCGGTCCCGTCGAGCGAGGTGATCGCGCCGGTGAAGCGCTGCGGGTTCGCAACGGACCCCATCGAGACGGTGCTCGAGGTCATCTGCACGCCGCCGCCCTGTTGCTCCTCGCCGACGACCCGAAGCGCCAACGCCGGCAGGACGGGGTTCTGCACCGAGAGCGTGATGTTCACGGCAACGAGCCCGTTGCCCAACCCACTCTGATCGACGGTTCCGGTGACGGCGGCGGCGAACGCACCGATCGCGCCGCCGGAGCCCGACGTGGAGCTCGACGAGCTGGTCGTCGAGCCGGAGCTCTGGGCCAGTACGGAAGCGGGCGTACCGGCCCGTCTCGCCCAGTCGCTGCCGAGTGGCCCGCTCGGCAGCCACGCGAAGAGCGCGGCCGGCAGCGCGACCGAGGCGGCGAACGCCGCGCCGCGCACGCCCCGTTGCGCCGGTCGTCCGAAGCTCAACCGTGCCCACACGGCGACGATCACCGCGAGGATGCATGCCGCTGTCAGCGCCTGCAGCCAGAGCTGCTTGACGTCGCTGCCGGTGCCGACGGTGTGCAGTACCGCGACCGGCCAGCAGAGGTAGGCAAGCCAGTGCGTCGCGCGCCACACGCCATGACCGAGGCGGCGGCGGACCAGGCTCGTGGCCGCGATCGCCAGCAGCAGGTCGGAGGCGAACGCGCCGAGCCCCAGCCACAGCGGGCGGTAGCTGCCGACGAACGGTACGACGGCGTCGATCAGGCGGATCCCGGCGAACGGGTCGAGCACCGAGGTGATGACGTGGACGACGAGAAGCGCGATCGCGAGGAGCGAGACGTTGCGATGCACGCCCTCGATCACGAAGCGCGGCCAGCGCGTGCTCTGCAGACGGCCGATGTTGGCGATCCCGAGCACGACGCTGCCGGTGAGCAGCAGCAGCGTCACGGCGCCGGTCGCGCGCGTCAGATACCACAGCGCGCTCGGGCCGGCGGCGGCGAGCGCCATCAGCCTTCGCCCGGCTGCAGCGACGGCCAGCCCGCCGTGAGCGTGACCGCGCCGTCCACGGCGACCAGCCGGGCCGGAAGCCGCAGGCTCTCGAGCCAGGCCGGCGCCTCTTCGCCACGAACGATCGCCGCGGTGCTCGCGATGTTGGCGTCGACGCAGCAGGCTGCGGCTACGCTGACGGTTCGCCAGCAGCTCTCGGCCGGACCGCCGGTGCGCGGATCCAGGATGTGGTGAAGCTCGGACTCGCCGCGCCGCCAGCGGCGCACCGTGGTGCTCGATGTCGCGAGGCCGCCGGAGCGCAGCGCAATCGTCTGCCCCTCAGCGGCTCGGTCGGAGGCGTGGTCGTCGGTGACGCGGACCGGCCAGCCGCCCGCGGGCGGCGCACCGGCGGTCGCGATGTCGCCGCCGAGGCTCACGAGCACGCCGCCGGCGAGTGACTCCGCGGCGGTCGCGGCAGCGATGTCGGCGGCGAGCGCCTTGGCCGTGGCCCCGTAGTCCAGCTCGACTCCCGCGGGCACGCGAACGGTGGAGTGGGCGTCGTCGAGCTCGATCCGCCGCCAGCCGCCCGCGCGCCGGAAGCGCACCGCCCCGCCGGCCCGCAGCGTCGCGAAGTCGCGGTCGTAGCCAGCCGCGCGCAGCGACCCGCCGATCGTCGGATCGAGGTCGCCTTCGGTCAGTTGCGCGGCCCGCAGCGCGCAGCGCGTGGCGCGCACGAAGAGCCGGCTGACGGCGACCGGCGAGCCGCCCGCGGCATTGACGCGGCAGAGCTCGGAATCGTCACGAAAGCGGCTGCAGGCGAGGTCGACCTGATCGAGCACGTCGCGAACCCTGGCCGCAGCATCGGTCAACTCGCGCGGTTGCGTTGCGACCACCACAACGCTGGTTCCCAGCGCCCGCCAGCGCGCTGAGGCCCCCGCCGCGTTCACGATCCGCCTGAGACCACCACTGGTGCGGCCGGTGTCGGCGTTGGCGTCGTGGTCGCGGGCGACAGCCCGGCGGATGAACCGGCGGAGGTGGCGGCCTGGCTGGGCACCGACGACAGGGAGCCGGCGGCGGAGGTGTTCGAGATCGTGCGCCCGTGGAAGGCGTGCGAGGCGATCAGCGCCAGCGCGCCCGACAGTGCGACGACGCCGACGATCAGCCAGCGCGTCACGGCGGAGATGCGCCGCAGCCCGGCGTCGCGGGCCAGCACGGCGCGGCGGATCGCAACCTCCTTCGGCGATCCCCAGCGTGGTGCGCGTGGGCTCATGGCTGCAATTGTGGCGCCACGAGCCCCAAAATCTCCTAAGCGGCGGATGAGAACGCGCTTAGAAGCCCCGCCTGCCGCGCGCACGCCTCGAACCGCGCCGGCGGCAGAGCTGCGGCTAGCATGACGGCATGGACATCACGATTCACGCGACCTTCCTCCCGCACGACGACCCGGACGCGTCCCTGGCCTTCTATCGCGACGTCCTCGGCTTCGAGGTGCGCGCCGACGTCGGCCAGGGCGCGATGCGCTGGATCACGGTCGGCCCCGCCGACCAGCCCGGCACGTCCATCGTCCTGGAGCCGCCGGCGGTTGACCCGGCCGTCAGCGACGACGAGCGCGCCACGATCGCCGAGCTGATGGCGAAGGGCTGCTATGCCCGCATCATCCTGGGCACCGCCGACCTCGACGGCACCTTCGCGCGGCTTCAGGCCGCCGGCGCCGAGGTCGTGCAGGAGCCGACCGAGCAGCCCTACGGGGTACGCGACTGCGCCTTCCGCGATCCCGCGGGCAACCTGGTTCGCATCAACGAGCTGCGCTGAGCCGTCGGCGGTCGCAGCCCTGGCCGCCGCCGGCCGCGCCAGCTAGCGCGGCCTCGCCTTCGCGTTCGCCTTCGGCTTCGGATTCGCCTTGGGCTTCGGCTTCGGCTTGGCCTTCGCCGGGGCGCGATGCGGCTGGGCCTGCAGGGTGCCGCTGGACGGTGTGACGGTGCTCTCGTGGCCGTCGTCCCAGCGGATCCGGTAGCGGGGCGAGGGATCTCCGCGCAGCACCTCCTCGATCACTCCCGTGCGCGGGCCGCGGCTGGTTGACGTGGCTTGCGCCATCACGGCGGCGCCGACTGCAAAGGCCATTGCTGTCTCCCCTGGTGGTGTGGTGCGAGGATACCCTGCGGCGGCATCAGCCGACCCCCGCGGCGGGCGCATCGACCGCCGCTGTGCCCCGTGAGGCGATTGGGTGCACAATTTGGCGCTGGCAGTCAAACGAGGCCCGGGGGAGCGCGGGCTGGAACTGGAGAACAGCATGGCGCATCACTCGGCTTCGTTCAGCCTCACCCTTCGCGTCCGGCTCGACGATCGACCCGGCACCTTCGCCGACCTGGCGCGGGCGATCGCCGACGCGGGCGGTCTGCTCGACGCGATCGATCTCGTGCGCGTGAACCCGGGCTCGAAGACGCGCGACGTCAGCGTGCTCGCGACCGACGACGCGCACGCGGAGGCGATCGTCGCGGCCTGCGCCCAGATCGACGGGGTGGAGGTCGAACACGTCTCCGACCGCACCTTCCTGCTGCACCTCGGCGGCAAGATCGCGATGGATTCGAAGATGCCGATCAAGACGCGCGACGACCTCTCGATGGCGTATACGCCGGGCGTCGCGCGGGTCTGCCAGGCGATCGCCGCCGACCCCGAGACGGTCTGGAACCTGACGATCAAGCGAAACACGGTGGCGGTTGTCACGGACGGCAGCGCGGTGCTCGGCCTCGGTGACATCGGTCCGGCCGCAGCGATGCCCGTGATGGAGGGCAAGGCGCAGCTGTTCAAGGAGTTCGGTGGCGTCGACGCCTGGCCGATCTGCCTTGACACCAAGGACACCGATCTGATCGTCGCGACGGTCGAGGCGATCGCTCCGGGGTTCGGCGGCATCAACCTCGAGGACATCGCGGCGCCGCGCTGCTTCGAGGTCGAGCGGCGCCTGCGCGAGTCACTCGACATCCCCGTCTTCCACGACGACCAGCACGGCACCGCCGTCGTCGTGCTCGCCGCGTTCCTGAACGCGCTGCGCGTCGTCGGCAAGCGGATCGAGGACGTCCGCGTCGTCGTCACCGGGGTCGGCGCCGCGGGCATCGCCGTGACCGAGACGCTCCAGGCGGCGGGCGTACGCCACGTGATCGGCGCCGACAGCTCCGGCACGATCTACCGCGGCCGCGCCGGTCTGACCGAGGTCAAGGAGCGCTTCGCCGAGAACACCAACCCCGACAACTTCGCGGGCACCGCCGACGAGGCGCTCGCCGGCGCCGACGTGTTCCTCGGGCTCTCGCAGCCGGGAGCCGTGACGGTCGCCGGGATCCGCACGATGGCATCCGACGCGATCGTCTTCGCGATGGCCAACCCGACGCCCGAGGTGATGCCGGACGAGATCGCCGGGCTCGCCGCGGTCGTCGCGACCGGGCGCTCGGACTTCCCCAACCAGATCAACAACGTGCTGGCGTTCCCCGGCATCTTCCGCGGCGCCCTCGACGTCCGGGCGCGTCAGATCACCGAGCGGATGGAGGTCGCCGCCGGTCACGCGATCGCCGCGACGGTGGGCGACGACGAGCTCGCCGCCGACTACATCGTGCCGAGCGTGTTCAACCGCGACGTCGTCGTGGCGGTGGCGGCTGCGGTGGCCGCCGCGGCGGACGAGGACGGCGTGTCGCGCCGCGCGCGGGTGCCGGTGGAGGAGGTTCGGTGAGACCCGCTGGCGCGGGTCTCAGCCGAACACCGGGATGAAGCGGTAGTAGGCGCCCCCCGAGGAGACCGGCACCGCGCGCAGCGGCAGCGTCGCCTGACCGGGCCTCCAGATGCCGATGACGGCGCTGGAGCCGGGGGGATCGACCTGCGCGGCGATCACGAGTCGCCCGTCCGGGGCCCAGGCGACGTTGGATTGCTTGAAGTCCTCGGCGGCCGGGAAACCGGGTACGTGGCTGAACGTGTGGGTGCGGGTGTCCAACACCCAGACGTCGACGAGGGGCGCTCGGCTCGGGGCGTAGTAGGGGTTGATGAAGGTGAGCGCGACGAGCGGTCCGCCGGGTTCGGGCCTCGCGACATAGACGTCGCGGACGACGCTCGGCCAGCGCAGCGCCGTGCGGGCCCCGGTCGCGAGGTCGACAAGCGCCAGCTCGGTGTCGCCGTCGATGCCCGAGCCCTCGAGCGCGAGGTTGCCGGCCAGCGGGTCAAGCTGCCCCACCGACGCCGCCCGGCGCGACACCGGCTCCAACACATGGCCGGTGCGGGGGTCGACGAACACCAGGCCGTGGCTCGTGGAGATGGCGAGAGCGCCTGAGGCGTCGAGGTCCAGGAGCCCGCACGGCGCCGACACCGCGGGACGGGTGCTCGGCACCAGGCGCAGCGTGCAACCGCCGCCGAGCCTTGCAGCGTCGACCCACTCGGCGGCGACGCCAGGATCGGGTGTGGTCGTGTCGGAGCTTGCGAGCGACAGCGTGGCGATCCGCCTGACCGATCCGTCGCCGTGGACTGTGAACAGCACCTGGCTGCGAACGCAGTGCTCACACGCCTGGTGGTCGACGACGGCCAGGGCTCCTCCGGGCGCCGGCGAGAGCGACGCTGACGCGTCCCACTCGCTGTAATGGGACGGGATCCCGAGTCCGAGCACACGCCGCAGCGTGCCTCGATCGACGTCGAGGATGTAGGGGGCGCCGCCGTTGGTGTCCGCAAACAGCCGCAGGTGCGTCGCGCCGAGCAGCGCCGGACCGGTCAGCCGTGTCGGCGCGGCGGATGGGCGCAGCGCCGGCGTGTGCGAAGCGGGCGTGCCGCCGCGTCCGGCGAGCACCAGCGCTCCCGCGAGGAGCGCCGCGAGGACGGCGGCGGTGGTCGCGAGCCGGAGTCGGCGCCGCCGCCGGGCCTCGCGGATCACACCGAGTTCGGGGTCCTGTGCGGGCTGGGGGAGCTCGATCAGAAGCATTCTCTACAGGAACTACTATGACTAGCACAATTTCGGATGTCAAGATACACCCGCCGTGGCGCTCGCACGCACCGAGATCCCGTATCGCTCGCAGTACGCGTCGCCCGAGCTGGTCGCCGAGTTCGTCGCCGGGCGCCTCCCGCTCGCCGATGACCCGCGCTGGCAGGAGAGCGGGGCGCTCGACCGTGAGGAGTACGTGCGCTGGGCGCGCTGCGGCTGCGGGATGGCGTGCCTGCAGATGATCCTGGAGGGCCGGGGCGAGCCGGTGCCGCCGCTCGCGGAGCTGGGGCGGCGTGCGATCGCCTACGGCGCCTACGAGGCGGCGCCGGCGCGCGGTTTCGGGCCGCTGATCTACGCCGGCTTCACCGACTTCGTGGCCGCCGAGTTCGATCTGCGCGCGCGCGTCGCCGCGCCGCTCACGCTCGGCGAGCTGCTGGCCGTCGTGCGCGGCGACGAGGTTGTGCTGGCCTCGGTCAGCGTCGAAATCCGCGCGCTGCCCGACCAGCCGCACCGCCGCGGCGGTCATCTCGTGCTGGTGATCGACGTCTCACCCGACGGGCGGCGGGTGTGCTTCCACGACCCCGCGGGCGAGCGCCCGCAGAGCTCGCGGCGCGTGTGGCTGGAGCGCGAGCTGTTCGGGCGCTACTACGCCGACCGCGGCGTCGCCGTCGAGTTGCCGCGCCGCTGAGGCGGGCGAGGGTCAGCCGGCGCCGGTCTCGCCGTCCCAGTAGTCGACGCCGCTCGAGCGCCGCACGATCAGGCGGCCGCCGTCGCCCTCGGTCCAGATGCCGACCTTGTCGCTGTCGGGATAGAAGGTCGCCGCCGGCAGGCGGACGGTCGAGAACATCAGCACGCGCGCCGGTTCTTCGACGTCGTTGGACAGCTTGTGCGCGCCCTCGGCGCGCGGCGGGAAGCAGACGACGTCCCACGGCGCGAGGCGCTCGCTGCCCTGCGGGTGTCGCAGCGTCGGCGTGCCCGCGAGCACGAGCAGCCACTCCTCCTCGGCGGTCTCGTAGTGGTAGGGGCAGATCGCCCTGCCGGGCGCCAGCTCATAGACGGTGGCGCCGAGCTGCTCGGCGCCGAGCAGCGGGCCGATCCGAAACATTCCCGCGCCGTAGGGCGCCGGGTCGCCGGGGTCGTACTCGAACTGGGGTGCCGCGATATTGATGCGTTGCATCGCGCGACGGTAGCAGCGCCGCGAACGCGGCGAAAGCGCGCGCCGTGGCGCGACCATCGAGGGCGAGATCTTGCGTTTAATCACGCCCACGATGACCACCGCACAACGGGCCCGCGAGCTGGCCCTCGAACTGCCGGGCGCGGAGGAGCGTGACCACCACGGTCGCCCGTCGTTCCGCGTCGGCGGGCGGATCTTCGCCACGCTGTGGGATGAGGGGCACATGAACGTGATGCTCGATGAGGACGGGATCCGCACCTCCGTCGCGCGTGACGGCGAGTGCTACGCGGAGGTCCGGTGGGGTAGGCGGCTGGCCGCCGTGGCCGTCACGCTCGAGCGCGTGGGGGAGGCGGAGCTGCGTGAGCTGCTGAGCGACGCCTGGGAGGGCAAGGCGGGGGCGGCGGCGCGCGGGCCGCGGTAGCCCGGGGCGGAGGGGCGCGCTCAGTCGCGGGCGGCGGCGCGACGCTCGTCGCGCTCTTGGTTGGCGCGCTCGAGCTCCTCCGCGTGGCGCTCGTTGAACTCGCGGCCGGCGCGGATGAACCCGCGGATCAGCTCCATCTGCTCCTGGCTGTAGCGCTGCAAAAGCTGCTCGGCCAACTCCGCATGGGAGCCGTAGTAGCGGAGCGTGAGCTCGCGAACCGCCGGCGTGAGCTCGACCAGCACGCGGCGACGGTCGCCGGGGTCGTGCACGCGCCGCGCGTAGCCGGCTCGCTCGAGCCGGTCGAGCGCGGTCGTGATCGCGCCGCTGCTCAGGCCGGTGGCCTCGGCGAGGCGCCCGGCCGGAACCGCTCCCTCGCGGTCGAGCGTGTCGAGGCAGCGCATGTCGGTGCGGTTGACGCCAATCGCATCGGCGACCGCCTGGTCGAAGCGGTCGGTCGCGGCCTGCGACAGCCGCACCTCATCGATCAGGTCGCGCAGGGCCTCGTGAATATCATTTGACATTCTAACCTCTTGATTGCTAAGTTGTCCGGCAGTCTAAGTTTACCGGAGGCGAAATGGCAGAGGCGATCCTGGCAGCGGAGTTGCGGAAGTCCTATCCGCCCGGCGTTCAGGCGCTCGACGGGCTCGACCTGTCGATCGAGGCCGGCACCATCTTCGGCCTGCTCGGTCCCAACGGGGCCGGCAAGTCGACGACGGTGCGGGTGCTCTCGACGCTGACGCGGCCCGACAGCGGCAGCGCGCGCGTGGCCGGCATCGATGTGACGGCCGACCCGGTCGCCGTGCGCCGCGCGATCGGGGTCGTCGGGCAGAAGCACGGCTCGGCGCCGGAGGCGACCGGCCGCGAGAACCTCGTGGAACAGGGCGAGTTCTACGGTGTCAGCGGGCGCGAGCTGCGCCGCCGCGTCGCCGACTCGCTGGAGCGCTTCGGGCTTGGCGACGCCGCCGAGCGCCGGGCGAAAACCTACTCCGGGGGCATGCTGCGGCGCCTGGACATCGCGATGGGCCTGCTGCATCGACCGGCGGTGCTGTTCCTCGACGAGCCGACGACGGGCCTCGACCCCGAGGCGCGCGCCGACATGTGGCGGGAGATCGAGCGCCTGGCCGGCGAGGAGAAGATGACGATCCTGCTGACCACCCACTACATGGAGGAGGCCGACCGGCTGGCCTCCCGGCTGGCGATCGTCGACCGCGGGCGCGTCGTCGCCGAAGGCACGCCGGAGGAGCTCAAGAGCGAGCTGCGCGGCGACACGATCCACATCGAGCTCGCCGAGGGCGGGCGAGTCGATGCGCGCGAGACGCTCGCGGAGCTCGCCGAGGTCGAGGAGGTCTCGCTCGCCGGCACGACGCTGCATGCCCGCGCCGCCAACGGCGGCGTCGCGATCCCGGCCGTACTGGCGGCACTCGACGCCGCCGGCGTGCGGGCGCGGTCGGTCACGCTCGCGCGCCCGTCGCTCGAGGAGGTCTACCTGCGCCACGCGGGCCGCGCCTTCGCGCAGGCAAACAGCGAACACGAGGAGGTTGCGACATGAGCGCGGTGCGACAGACCTGGCAGGTGACGCTGCGCGGCATCCGCGTGTTCGTCCGCCAGCCCGCCTACGTGGCGCTGACGCTGGCGCAGCCGCTGATCTGGCTGCTGCTGTTCGGCGCGCTGTTTCGGGCGATCACGCAGATCCCCGGCTTCCACGGCGGCTCCTACATCAACTTCCTCACGCCGGGCATCGTCGTGATGCTCGCCGTCTCGTCGGCGGGGTGGACGGGGATGGGTTTCATCGAGGACATTGCGGGCGGCGTGATGGATCGTCAGCTGGCGTCGCCGGTCTGGCGCGGCGCGCTGAACGCCGGCAGTGTGATCTACGCCGCGATGGTCGTGGCGCTGCAGACGGTGCTGATCGTGCTGCTCGCGCTCGTGCTGGGCGCGCACTACGTCGGCGGCTTCGGCGGCGTGATGCTGCTCATCCTGGTCGCGGCGCTGCTGGCCGCGGCGTTCGCGTCGCTCTCCAACGGCGTCGCGCTGCTCGCCCGCCAGCGCGAGGCGCTGATCGGCACCGTCAGCTTCGTGATCCTGCCGCTGACGTTCCTCTCGAGCGCGCTGATGGCGCAGAACCTGGTGCCGGCCTGGATCAGGACGGTGGCGCGCTTCAACCCGGTCAACTGGGCCGTGGAGGCCGGGCGCTCGGCGGCCATGCAGCACATCGACTGGGGCCTGGTCGCCAGCCGGATCGGCCTGCTGCTGGCGCTGACGCTGATCAGCGCGACGCTCGCGACACGCGCCTTCGCGCGCTACCAGCGCTCGCTCTGAACGGCGCGTTCAGACGGCCGCACCGGCGAGCGCGGCGATGACGCCGATCGCGGCGGCGCCGAGCAGCACCTCGACGACGCCGCGGCGGAGCAGGAGAAGCGCGACCGCGGCGGCCGCGAGCAGGCCGAACTGCCAGGCGTGCGCGAGCGCCAGGGCGAGCGTGATCGCGGCGCCGAGGATCGCGCCGATCGCCGCCGGGCCGGCGCCGTCGAGGAAGGCGCGGGCGTTGGCGTTGCCGCGCAGGCGCTCGAAGCGCGCGCCGCCGATGAGGATGAACGAGAACGACGGGCTGAACGCGACGAGCGCGGCCACCACGCCGCCAAGCAGCCCGTGCGCGGCGTAGCCGACGGCGGCGACGGTCGCCACCACGGGCCCGGGCGTGATCTGGCCGAGCGCGACGGCGTTGAGGAACTGGGCGTTGGTCATCCAGTGGTAGACGTGGACGGCGTCGCCCTGCATCAGCGGGATGATCACGAAGCCGCCGCCGAACGAAAGAGCCCCGACCTTGAACGCCGTCCAGGCCAGTGAGCCGAGCGCGCCGTTGCGGGCGGCCAGCGACGCGAGCGCGGGGAATGGCGCCCAATGGATCGCCGAAAGCGTCGCGGGCCGGCGCTGCAGCGCCAGCTCGAGCAGGCCGCAGGCCAGAAGGACGAGCACGAGGTAGGGGCCGATCAGCGCGGCGGCGGCGATCGACGCGGCGAGGTAGGCGCCCCAGCGCAGCCGGCGTGGGCGATCCTCGCGCACGCGCTTGAAGCTGGGACCGATCAGGCCGCGGGCAGCCTGCACCGCCACCGCCGCCACCGCGGCGCCTGCGCCGGCGCCGGCGCCGCGGATCCACAGCGGCGGGGCGTGGGCGAGGAAGACGAGCGAGAGCAGGAGGATCAGAACGACCGCGGGCACGATGAACCCGAGCCCGCCGACGATCGCGCCGGGGATCCCGCCGACGCGGTAGGCGCAGAAGATCGCGAGCTGCGTCGACGCCGGCCCGGGCAACAGGCCGCAGGCGGCGTTGGCGTCCTCGAACTCGCGCGCGTCGAGCCAGCCCTCGCGCTCGACGACCAGGCGCCGTAGCAGCGCGATGTGCGCCGGCGGGCCGCCGAAGCCGGTCAGCCCGATCCAGCCCCAGGCGCGCGCAATCCGGCCAAGCGGTGCGCTCGCGGGGCCTGCGGTCTCGAGCGGTCCCCTCATCGCACCGTTGCAGCGCTGACGCTAGCCGCCCGCGCGCGCCGAGCTCGCGGCCGCCACCCTCGCGCTGAGGTTGGCCGCGACCTCCGGCCATTCACGGTCGAGGATCGAGTAGACGGCGGAGCTGCGACGGGCGCCGTCGTGGAGGATCCGGTCGTCGCGCTTGACGCCCTCGAAGCGGGCGGGCAGCGCCTCGAGCGCGCGGCGCGAGCGAAGGTTGCGCTCGTTGGTCGAGAACTCGACCCGCTGGCAGCCGAGCACCTCGAAGGCGTGGCGCAGCATCAGGAGCTTCGCCTCGACGTTGGCGCCGGTCTGCCAGGCGGCGGGGGTCAGCCAGGTCCAGCCGATCTCGAGGCCGGCGTGCTCTGGCCGCAGCGTCATGAAGCTGGTCGAGCCGATCGCGATCGCGGTGTGGGCGTCGAGCGTCGCGAAGTGCGCGCGCGTCCCCTGTTCACGCGCTCGCAGCGCATCGTCGAACCAGGCGCGAAAGGCCGCGGCGGTCGACATGTCGACGGTCCACCAATCCCAGATCTCCGGCGGTCGCGAGGCCTCCAGCAGCGCGTCGAAATGCCCGGGCGCGAGCGGCTCGAGGATTACCAGCTCGCCGCTCAGGCGTGGCGCCAGGTTCCACACCGACGGGATGTTCCCAGCGCGCGGGGCGGAACGCCCGCCCGCCGGCGTCAGGCGACGGCCACGCTCGGGTGCGGCACCGCCGCGCGCACCCAGTGGCCGACGATGTCGCGCATCGAGAGGATGCCGACGAGCTCGGGCCCGTCCATCACCAGCACGTGGCGGAAGCCGCCGACCGTCATCTGCTCGGCGGCGCGCGCGAGCGGCCAGTCGGGTGCGGCGTAGACGACGTGCGCGGTCAGGTGATCACCGACCAGCTCGCCGTCGAGGTCGCCGCCGTGACCGGCGCACCGCAGCACGTCGCGCTCGGTGACGATCCCCGGCGCCGGCAGCTCGTGGTCGATCACGACCGCGGCGCCCGTTCCCCCCTCGGTCATGCGCCGCGCGGCGTCGCGCATCGTGTGACCGCTGCCGACCGTGACCGTGACCGGATTCATCGCCTCACGCACCGTCATCTGACGTCCTCCTCGGGTCTCGGGGGTGGGATGGGGATTGTATCGATTGTCACTGCCCGTTTTGAAACATCTGACACAAATTCTTTGCGGCCTCTTGCGTACCCGCGCCGCCCGGCCGAGTCTCGGCGTGCACTAGCCTTCGGGGCTCGGGCAGCGGGACGCGCGAGTGGTTCGCGCGGTCGCGGAAGGGATCGCCGGGTGCGGATCGGGCTGGCGCTGGGAGCCGGTGGAGTCGTTGGGGCCTCGTGGATGATCGGCGCGCTCGACGCGCTCGAGCAGCGGGCCGGCTTTCGTGCCGCGGACGCCGAGCTGGTGCTCGGAACCTCGGTCGGCTCGCTGATCGGCGCGATGGTCGCCGCGGATGTCCCGACCGCCACGATGGCCGCCTACGCGAGCGGTGAGACGGTCGGCGCGCTTTCGGACCTCGACGGTCACGACGCGACGGCGCTGCGGCTGGCGCGCCTGCCGCTGCCGATCGGCCCGGGGTCGCTGCGGATGATGCTCGGCGCTCGCAATCGCAGCACCTTCATGACCGGGATGATGCCGCGCGGCGTACTGGCCACCGACGCGATCCGCCGGCTGGTCGAGCTGGCCGTAGGCCCGCAGTGGCCGGAGCGCTGCGCACTCTCGATCGTCGCCTGCGACTACGCGAGCGGCGCGCGCGTGCAGTTCGGGCGCGGGCGCGAACCTGCGGCGACGCCCGGCGAGGCGGTCGCCGCGTCCTGCGCGATCCCCGGCTTCTACGAGCCGGTGCGGATCGCCGGACGGCGCTACGTCGACGGCGGCGTGCACTCGCACTCCAATCTCGATCTGCTCGCGCAGTGCGAGCTGGACACGGTGATCGCGCTCAACCCGATGTCCTCGGGCGCGTGGGTGGGCGGCGGCGGCCTGCGCGAGCGGATCGCCGGCGCGCGCCGGCGGCGCTCGGCCACGGTGCTGGCCACCGAGGTTCGCGCGCTGCGCGCCGCCGGAACCAACGTGCTGGTGCTCGAGCCGGCGTTCGCCGACCTCGCGGCGATGGGCCCCAACATGATGGCGCGCAACCGCCCCGAGCAGGCGATCGCGGCCGGCCGCGCCAGCACTGAGCGGGCGCTTCGGCGCCTCGGCAAGAAGCGGCTGCGCAAGGTCGGCCTCGCCGCGGGGTAGCGGCGCACGCGGCGGCCGTCACGGCGGCGCCCGGAGGGCGCCCTTGAAGATCAGGCTGTGAGTGCCGCGGCCATCTCGTCGAAGGCCGCGACGTAGGCGTCGATCGCCTCGCTCGTATGGGTGACCGAGAGCGTCCACTCCTCCTCGCGGCCGGGCGTCATGTAGATGCCGCGGTTCATGTTCCAAAGCCAGGCGAGCTCCGTCACGGGGACGTCCTGATTGGCCTTGAAGGTCTCGTAGTCGACGATCCGCTCGGTCGAGAAGGTGACACAGCCCTTCGAGCCGATGCCGACGGCGTAGCCCGGCAGGCGGTGGTTCTCGATCACGGCCTCGCAGCCCGCGACGATGCGGTCGTTGAGCTCGTCGAGGTGGTGGTAGGCGGCCGGCGTGAGCACGCGCTCGAGGCTCGCGCGCGCCGCGGCCATCGCCAGCGGGTTGCCGTTGTAGGTGCCGACCTGGTAGACGCTGCCGTCCTCGACCACCGACATCGCCTGCTCGGTGCCGCCGATCGCACCGGCCGGCAGGCCGCCGCCCAGCGTCTTCGCGAGCGTGACCATGTCGGGTGTCACGCCGAAGCGCTCGGTCGCGCCGCCGGCGGCGACCGCGAGGCCGGTCTTGACCTCGTCGAAGATCAGCACGATGCCGTGGCGCTGCGTGATCTCGCGGACCTCCTCGAGATAGCCGGGCTCGGGCAGCACGACGCCCAGGTTCATCATCGCCGCCTCCATGATCACGCAGGCCGGCGGGCGGCCCTCGCGCACGAGACGCTCGATGCGGCGCTCCATCGCGCCGGCGTCGTTGAACGGCACCGCGATCGTCATCTCGACCACGGCCTCCGGGATGCCGGCGCCGTAGGGCAGCGAGGCGAGGTTCTCGCGGTCGCCGATCTGCTCGTACGGCACGCCGATCGAGACCATCACGGCGTCGTGGTGGCCGTGGTAGGAGCCGAAGATCTTCATGATCGTGTCGCGTCCGGTCAGCGCGCGGGCGATCCGGATCGCGTCCATCGTCGCCTCCGAGCCGGAGTTGACGAAGCGCCAGCGGGCGAGGCCGAAGCGCCGCTGGAGCTCCTCGGCGACGACCACGGCGTCCTCGGTCACGGCGGCGAAGTGGGTGCCGAGCGCGGCGCGCTCGCGGATCGCCGCCACCAGCACCGGGTGCGCGTGGCCCTGGACCATCGAGCCGAAGCCGTTGTGGAAGTCCCAGTACTCGTTGCCGTCGACGTCGCGGACCTTCGGGCCGTCCCCGTCGACGAGATAGATCGGCCACGGGTCACGCAGCTGGTAGGACGACGCCACACCGCCACTGAGCGACTGGCGGGCGCGCTGGTACATCGACGCCGACCGCTGCGTGCGGGCGTTCAGCTGTGCGAGCTCGCGCTCGAGCAGCTCATCGACGCGCCGGCGGTCCACCGCGATGGGGCTGTGGACTGGCATCGAATGACCTCCTAGCGGGCGAGGCCGACCCTGGTTGACCGCCTCAAACGAAGTCTAGACGTTCGGCGGGAGGGAGCCGGTCGCGGTGGGGTCGCGCGCGCTCGCGCCCGCTCGAGCGGTGTGGGCCGCGGCGCCATTAGACTGGTCGGCCCGTGGGGGACTGGTGTATCGGTAACACGGTGGTCTCCAAAACCGCAGCGTCAGGTTCGACTCCTGGGTCCCCCGTCCCGCCAATCAAGCCAATTGCCCCGCAACCACGCCGGTTTTGCTGGGCTGTTCGAAGACGCCAAAACTCCGCCTGAAACCGCTCAAAACCGCCTGATCTGGGTCGGCACTGCAGCGGAACTGCAGCGGAGAGGTCAGAAGCTCACGTGCACGTGCGATTGTCTGATCCGCGGCAGCGAACGATGCCGCCAGAAGCGCCGCCGGAGACGACTGGTCTTGCCCTCGAAGAAGCAGCGGGTCTGGCGCGCTCGTGCGCTACTGCTGGTTGTCCCAGGCGAGCGTCGACCGACGCGAGCGCTTCCGCATCGGCCGGTGCGAGCGAGCGCATGGCGAGCCCGAGCCGACGCGCTCCCTCCTCGTCTCTATGAAGGAGGGTGGTTTGTCAACACGGTCTGCGGTTGGTGGTCGGGCTCCTTTCTAAGGTTGGGGGTTTGGAGCGGCGCTCATCTCTCTATTGCCTCCTCGTGGGAGGACTAGGCGACATTGGAGGCCGGCCGCGGGGGCGCATGTCCATTGAGGGCCGTCAGGCGGCCAGACGAAAAGCGGCGCCTCCCGCAGCAGTTGTGGGCGCGAACGGCTGGTTGGTGGTGAGCATGTGCCAGATCGCTTCGGTGAGCTTGCGGGCAATGTCGATCTGCGCGACCTTCGCGCCGCGTTGGCGGCCGAGTCGCTGCTTGGTGCGCTGGTAGCGCTCGCGGTAAATCGGGTGGCGCAGTGCGTGCATCTTCGCTTCGAGCATCGCCCAGCGCAGGTACTTCGGGCCTTGTTTGGTCAGCGGGCCTCGGCGGTCGCGCTCACCGGACTGGATCACCCTGGGGCACAGGCCGGTGTAGCCGCACAGCTTCTTCGCTGACGCGAAGCGGCTTATGTCGCCGATCTCGGCGGCGATCGTGAACGCCAATACCCAGCCGATCCCCGGGACCGTGAGTAGCAGCGGCACGTAGGGGTGGTCGGCACCATCGGTGCGCAGTTGCTGGTTGATCGTGGCGACCTGGCGCTCGAGATAGTCGATCAGCTCGATGCTCGCATCGACCGTCCCACGCCACGGCTGCGGCAGCGCAAGACGGTCCAGCAGCTGCCGGCCGGCGACACCGAACAGATCGGTCACGGGGCAGGGATGCCCGAACGTGATCAGCGTCGAGTGGATCCGGTTCTTCAGCGTCGACTTGTGATTGACCAGGTGCATCCGGAACCGCGCCTGCTCACGCAGACTGCGCACGCCCGGATCCGGCAGCCAGATCTGCGGCACCAGGTCACGCTCGGAGAGCACAGCCAGCACGCGCGCGTCGATCTTGTCGGTCTTGCACGCCAACGGCGCGAGCCCCTTGACCTTCTGCGCGTCAGCGATCAACACATCCCAGCCAAACCGCTCCAGCATGTCGTGCACGAACCGTGCGCCGTTCATCGACTCGACCACGCCCTGGACGGGCTCGCCGAGCTCGAGCACCCGGCGCGCCAGACCAGCCACACCATCGGAATCGCTCGGTACCGCGAACTCCCCGACCAGCTCGCCACCATCGGCAAGCAAGCACACATCGATGCGGTTACGACTCAAATCCAAGCCAGCGTGCAACATTGAAGTGGGCCTCCTTGAGCTCGCTCCTCGATAGACACCAGGAGCGTGTCACCGAGGAGGCCCTCCTTCATCGCAGTCCATTGCGAGCACCCGAGGGCGAGGCACCCGACATGACATCTTCACCGCGCGAGCGACACGCTCGGTGCGTCATCTCGTAGTGGCGTGCGCGGGACGGGCGGGCGCGGGCTGGATCGCGGTCTGGATGTAGCGGGCTGCGACGAGGCAGGCGATCAGTCCGAGCAGGCGTCGCAGCGCGCGCTCGGGGAGGTGGCGTTGGAGTCGCGCGCCGAGGTAGCTGCCGAGGAACCCGCCGGCGCAGAGGAACGCGGCGAGCGCCCAGTCGGGCGCGATCGCGCCGCCGTGCGTTGCCTGCAGCACAAGGTAGGTCGCGATCCCGCCGATCGAGGTGAGGAAAGTCGCGGTGAGGGTCGCGGGCGCGACCTCGTAGGCCGAGAAGCCGGCGGCGAGCAGGATCGGCGCGAGCAGCGACCCGCCGCCGATGCCGTAGATCCCGCCGACGGTCCCGACGATGAGCGAGAGCGCCCAGATCACGCGACGGGCGTGCGGGGATGGTGAGGGTCGAGCCGGCGGCAGTCGCTGGCTGCCGAGCGCGAGCCAGAGTCCGAGTGGCAGCAAGACGCCGGCCGCGACGAGCATGAACGCCGTGCTGCCTGAGAGCAGTTCGACTCGGATGATCGCGCCAGCGACCACACCCGGCAGCGTGCCAGCAACGAGCAGCCAAGTCAGATCGTTGAAGAGGCGACGCTCGCGCCAGAACCGGATCAAACCGCCGGGTACAGCGCCGACGTTGAAGAGCAGGTTCGTCGGCGTAACCGCGGGGCTCGGTACGTGAAGGACGCTGAGCTGGATCGGCAGCAGGAGCACCGCCCCGGACACCCCGGCCGGCGTGGTCGCAATCGTCAGCAGGAACGCGCAGAGCGCCCCGACAGGCCATTCCCACGGCACGATGGCAGCCTACGGTGGCGGCGCACCGCCGACGACCGCGACCTCATAGCTGCTCGCGTCGCGGCCCGGACCAACGATCAATGTGAGCCCTTCGTCGAGCTCGAATACCCGGATCGCATTGGCGTGGACATGTCGGCGGTGCGCGGACTGCGGTCGGCCACGGGACGTGTTGTGCGCGGGGCCGGAGTTCGGCGTGTCGGCGGATGTCGGGTGCCGACGGCCCTGGGTGGAGCCTGCTGAAACGCCCGGGCGGGAGTCGAACCCGCGTACGCGGCTTTGCAGGCCGCTGCCTTCACCGTTCGGCTACCGGGCGCCGGTCGGCCTCGCCGCCGCACCGACCGGCGAGATCCGCGTGATCGATTGGCGGGTGGATGTGGATTCGCCGGCACCGTGGGCCGCCCGGACGGAGGAGAGGGAGGATCCGGGCGACCCACCACGCCGACAGTCACGCTCCAGCCCGCGATCGCCGTGGTTGCCGTCGGTCCGATCGCGAGCCCGTCACGCGCCGCCTGTTGACGCGACCGGCTCAGGCCGACCGCACAGGAGGACAACATCGTGCGACCGTCCGAACGCGCGCCAAGGTCGCCGAGACGGGCGGATCGGTCTCGGCGGCCGCCGAGCGGTGGCTGCGTTCGGATGGAAACACGACGGCTTGCACGTTATTGGCCGCGCTTGGTATTGTCAAGAATCTTGATCGACAATATATGCTTTAGCCCCATGTGGGGGACGGCTGTGATCTTGACGTCGGGGGTCGAGACGGTTGGGAAGGAGCGTGGACGCCACGATGGCGGCACGACCTGATGGCTCGGGGTTGGTCGGCAGGGGCGGCTGGACCGCCCGCGTCTTCTCCTTCCCGAATCCGGTCAACGAGGTGTCGGCGCGGCTTGTGGCGGGGGGCGTGGTCCTGCTGAGCCTCGTGACGATCGTCTTCGACCAGCCATGGCTCACGGCCGTGATCGCCTACGGCTTCGTCGCGCGGGTGCTCAGCGGCCCGACGCTGAGCCCGCTTGGCCAGCTTGTCACGCGCGTCATCACGCCGCGGCTGCATGTGGCCGAGCGACCGGTGGCCGGCCCGCCCAAGCGCTTCGCGCAGGCGATCGGGGTCGCGTTCTCGGTGTCTGCGGCGATGCTGGCGCTGGCACTCGGCCTTACCACCGCCGCCTACGCCGTGCTCGGAGCGCTGATCGTCGCCGCCACGCTCGAGTCGGTGTTCGGCCTGTGCCTGGGCTGCAAGGCGTTCGCCCTCTTGATGCGAGCCGGTGTGATCCCGGAAGAGGTCTGCGAGCGCTGCAACGACATCGCGGCCGGGCGCGCCGGGCACGGCTGAGCGATGCTCGCCGGCAAGCCGACGCGGTGGGCGATCACGGCCCTCGCGGTGCTGGGGCTCGCGCTCGTCGCGATGCCCGCGGCCTTTCAGATGTTCGACCGCGCGCCGAAGGGCGCGCGCATGATCGCGGACTTTCGCCCGTACATGACAGTGGCCCGACTGAGCGGCTACCAGACCGAATTGCGCCAGATCGACGCCGCCGTCAAGGAGGGCGGCACGAGCGTCGCCGCCCAGCTGTCCCGATCGTCGTCGAGCTTCGCGACACGCTTCCCGGACTTCGCGCAGTTCGAGCGGCAATGGAGCGCGATCTACCCCGACATGAGCGGAATGCTCACGACGATCCGGCGTAACGTCGGCAACTACGAGGCCGTGGCTGCGCTGCCGAGCTTCACGCTGTTCCCCTGGTTCTTCGTGATCCCCGGGGTGATCGTGCTGGCGCTTCTTGGCCTCGGAATCATGCGTCGCGCTCGCTGGCGCAGCGTCCGTTGGGCGCTTGTCGCGTTGGGGCTCGCGCTCGTGCTCGCCCCGGCCGTGTTTCAGATGTTCTCGCGCGCCCCTAAAGGCGGTCGCATGATGACCGCGTTCAAGACGATCGAGACGAGCGGGCGGGTCGCGCGGATCCAGGGCTACTTCGGTGAGATCGCCGCTGGTCAGGGCGCGGTCGCACTCGAGCTCATCCCGGCGCTGCGGCGCTCCGGCGAGAGCGCTGCCGAGATCAGCACCGATTACCCGGGACTCACGACCTTCGACGCACAGTGGGTCCACATCCTCAACGACATGACGCCGATGATCGGCGCGATGAGCGACAACGTGGCCAACTACCAGGCGGTGGCGGCGCTGCCGCCGTTCGCGCTGTTCCCGTGGTTCTTCGTGCTCCCCGGCCTGCTCGTCGGCGGCGTCGCCGCCGGCGGCGGTCTCCGCCGGCTGCGCCGAGCCCGCGACGAGTCCTCCTCAGACGTTCTCAGTTCCTCAACCGAAGGAGTCATATGACCAATCGATCACTGCCGCGTCTCGGCGTCGGCCTCGCGGCGCTGGTAGCGCTGGCGCTCGCCGCTGTTCCGGCGAGCGCGGGGCAACTCAAGGGTACGTTCGGCATCTCTGCCGGCTCGTACTTCCGCATGATCTACCCTGCCGCCGCCAAGTCCAAGTCGAAGTACTTCTCCAACCCGTACTCGACCGATGCTGACAAGACCTACACGCTCGTCACCGGCGGCACCGATGGCGGTCTGCGCACGGGAGTGCTGCAGCCGGCCCCGACCCCGGCCTTCGACGCCAAGGGCAACTCCCTCGCCGGGCGCATCATCCGCCCGACCAGCTTCACTGGGATCGACTTCGGCCTCGTGACGCTCGGGACCGCTCCGAGCATCTCCGTCAGCGCGGGCCGGCTGAGCGGACAGCTCGTCGGCTTCACGGCGCAGTGGAACAAGCTCTCCTTCAAGCAGGGTTCCAGCGATGTCAGCGGGACCTACAACGCCAAGACCCACGCGTACGTGCTCACGTGGACGAGCGTGATCTCCGGCGGGCCGTTCAACGGCTTCACCGGATACTGGCACCTGCAGGGCAAGTTCGTCTCGTAGCCGGCGGCAGCTCCGCACGGACCTGCGGTGTTCCAAAGCCCGGGCGTCGCAGCGGTTGTTGGATTGGGGGGGTGGCCTCGGCCTGTGCGGCGAGGGCCGCCCCCCCGTCCGCACCGTCACCGTGGTGGCGCCTGCGATCGGCTCAGCAGCGCGCGTACATCGTGAAGTCGCCGTTCGCCGCGATCACGCGGAAGCGGCGACGCTCGAATGAGGCCAGCGGATGGGTGACGTCTTGGAAGAAGCCCCCCGCTGCGCCTCGGGTTGCTTCGATCACGATGCCCTTGTCGGGCACTCCGGAGTTCACGACGGACAGCGTGGCGGGGTTGCGGTGCAGGTCGAAAGCGAGGATGGGGACGATCCGCCAGTTCGCGGCGAGCGGCGAGCAACCGGCCAGCGTCAGGCGAACCGACGGCGGGGCGACCAGTCGGGCCAGCGCGATCTCGGCCTGCGCCTGTCGGGAGAAGATGTCGCGGTCGAGGTCGATGTCGCGCAGATTCGCGGGCACTTCGGCGACCGTCGCTGCGGCGACGGCGAGGGCCGCCACGGCCCACAGCCATCTCGTGCGGCGGGCGACAACGCGTTGCCAGCCGACGAGGAAGTACGCGAAGAAGACGGCCGTGAGGCAGAGGATTGGAAGTGCGTAGCGCTGGTTCAGTGGGAGAGTGGCTGCGCCAAGCGCGAGAAAGCTCGCCGCGCTGAGCGCCAGCGCGAGCGCGAGGACGGCCGGAAGCGCCCGCGTGCGCAGGTTGATCAGCACACCGCTGGCGGCGCCGGCGAGCACCGGCTTGCCGAAGTTCTGCGTGAACACCGCGACGAGCCGCCCCGGCGCCTGCGCGAGACCGGTCGGCCGCGCAGTGGCGACCGTGGCCCGCTGGGTGTAGGTGAGCGAGTAGATCGGGTTTCCCGTCAGCACGAGGTCGTTGACGATCCACAGCAGCGGGGCGCTCGCGGCGAGCACGGCGAGGCGGACCCGCTCCCGATTGCCCGCGCGCGGCGCGAGATAGCACCAGTAAGCCGCCGAGAGAACCCAGGCCTCGGGCCTGAAGAGGCCCGCGAGCGCGAGCAGCGCGAGCGGCGCTGTCCCGCGGCGCGGGCGGGCGGCTTCGAGCGCGAGCGCTCCGAGAACCGCGGCGGCGCTCGGGAGATCCGACACGGTTGCCTGGCCGATGATCGTGAAGAAGATCGGCGCGCTCGCGGCGAGCGTCAGTGCGGCGATCACGCCGAGCGCGGTCAGCCGCACAGCGCGTCCGACCGCGACGAAGCCCACGACCAGGGCGCCCGCAGCGGCGTACACGATCACGCGCATGGCGGCGAGTGCGCTCCCGCCGAACAGCGCGGCGATGGCGCCGGTGAGGATTGACGCCGGGTGGGGCGTCGAGGCTCCCCACAGCTGAACATGGGGCAGGCTGCCGTCGATCAGCTCGCGACCCCAAAGCAGCGAGAACGAGACGTCGTAGAGGTTGAGCGGCGTGTCCGGGAGGCTGAAGGAGAGCGCCAGCGCGACGAGGAGCGCGCCTGCCAGCGCCAGCCCGGAGGTCTTCACACGATCGTCGATCGTCGTACGTCGGGGTGGGGAAGGGAGATTCCTCATAAAACAGATCAGAAATCTATACAATGCCTCGCGCTGTGCGGGTCGACATCCATCAGCACCTCTGGACCGAGGCTCTCGTGGCTGCGCTGGAGCGTCGCTCGCGCCTTCCGTTCATCCGCCGCGACGAGGGGCTGTGCATGGTGCACCTCGCCGGCGAGGTCGCCTCGGCGGTCGATCTCCAGAGCGAACGGCCGTCGCGCCGCGTCGCTTTGCTCGAGCGCGACGGAGTCGACGGCGCAGTCATCGCCCTGTCCAGTCCACTCGGCATCGAGGCCCTTCCGCGGGCCGAGGCCCGGCCATTGATCGACGCGCACCTCGATGGGGTGGAAGGGCTTGGCGAGCCGTTCAGGGCGTGGGGCCCGCTGGCCCTGGAAGGGTTGCGCCGCCACGACGTCGACGAGGTGCTCGAGCGCGGCTGCGTGGGCGTCTCGCTGCCCGCCGGAGCGTTCGAGCCGTGCTCGTCGTTGAACTCGCTGTCTCCTGTGCTTGCCCGCATCGAACAACTCGACTTGCCCCTGTTCGTCCACCCGGGACCGGGCCTCGGCGCGCGGCCGCGGGAATCCGGGATCGCGGATCCGCTGTGGTGGCCGGCGCTGACCCGCTACGTCGCGCAGATGCAGGCGGCGTGGCTCACGTTCAGCGCGCTCACCCGCCGCGCGCACCCGCGGCTACGCGTCGTATTCGCGATGCTCGCGGGCGGAGCCCCGCTGCTCAGCGAGCGACTCGCCGCGCGAGGCGGGCCTGCCGTCGCGATCCGCGACCCCCACAGCTTCTACGACACGTCGTCCTATGGTCCGGTCGCGATCGAGGCGATGGCCCGTCGCGTAGGTGGCGAACAGCTGCTCTACGGCTCCGACCGCCCGGTGATCGAACCGTTCGCGAGCGGCCGCGAGGCGCTGCTGAGCAAGAACGCCGGGCGGCTGCTCGACCGCGCTGGAGTCCCGGCATGAGCTTGCGGCGCTCCGCAGCCGACTTCCTCGGAGTCATCGAGCTCGTGCGCTTCGCAGCCGAGCTCGCTAACTCGCCGGAGCGCTGGCGCGATCTCGTCCGTCCAGACGGCGACGCACGCGTGTACGAGGCGATCTGGTCCGACGAGCGCGTCAACGCGTGGGCGATCCGCTGGTCGCTCGCCTCCGACACCGGGTTTCACGACCACGACGACTCGGCCGCCGGGATCGTCGTGATCGAGGGGAGCGTGATCGAAGAGCGCTTGACAATGGCCGGTCCGCCGCTCGCGCGCCGATTCGCCGCCGGCCAGTCCTTCCACATCTCGCCATCGGCGATCCACCGAGTGCATCACGCCGGTGGCCCTGCAGCACTCACGATCCACGCCTACTCGCCGCCTCTGCGCCACCAAGGCGTCTACCGCATAGATCCCGACGGCGTCCTCGAACGTGACGCGATCCCCTACACCGAAGAGCTACGAGCGCTGCACGATCTCGCGCGCCCATGAGCGCGGCAGCACCCTGAGCCATCCCGGCTTCCTAGTGAACGCAGGATCCTCGGGGTGAGCTCGGCTCCCTTGCTCGGGTTGTGGTCCCGGCGGTCGCGAGTTCGAATCTCGTCGCTCACCCTTAGGAAATGGCTGCACAAGCGCTACTTTTCCAATCCGGCAAGAAGCGCCGGCGGGAATCTTGGGACCAATTTGGGACCAATTTGTCGGCCAACACGTGGGCTCACCGCTGTGACCAAGACGCGGAAGTAGTCGCCCGGGGCGCCGGGTTGCGCGCCTCCTTCCGCCGTGGGAGCGGGCGTTTCGAGCGGCATCGAGCGACCTGCTGCTCCTCGTCCA